>JAOTUD010000351.1 GCA_029864065.1 Gammaproteobacteria bacterium
GGCATCATCGCCCGCGGGACCCACGTGCACGATCAGGAACATGCGCGACGACAGGTTATCGAAAACCACCAGGCTGTCGCTCAGCATCAACAGAATGTCGGGGGTATCGTGCTTGTCGGGATTGGGGCAATTCGCCAGCCGCGGCTCTATGTAGCGAATCGTGTCGTAACCGAAATACCCGACCAGCCCGCCATGGAACTTGGGCAGGCAATCGGCTTCGGCTACCTTGAAGGTTCCCAGGTATTCCTCGATAAACCTGAGCGGATCAGCGGTATCCTGCTCGCTGCCCTGCTGGCCATCGACCTCGAGCAGAACCCGGTTGCCAAACACCTTGATGCGGGTGCGGCAGGCCATGCCGATGATCGAGTACCGGCCCCATTTTTCCCCGCCCTGCACCGATTCGAAAAGATAGGTGTAGGGCTCGTCGGCGAGCTTCAGGTAGGCGCTTAGCGGCGTATCGAGATCGGCGAAAACTTCGCGCACCAGCGGGATGCGGTTGTAATCGCGCCTGATTTGATTGTATTGCTTGAGGTTCATGACTGACTCTTAAACGGCTTAACAGAAAACGGAAAAAAGGAAACAACGACTAGCGATTACCATCGCCAGCTTTGCGTACCCTCGTTCTTCTGTAAGCGTTCTTGAGTCATTCGGATAACCGTATCGGTCAGAGGCCTGAATCTACCACAGCATTTCGGGCATGGCCACGACTATTTGGCGCGCGTCAGATCGAAGCGCCGCGCTCGAGTTCGACGCGCATTTGCTGCAGGATGCTGTCGTAGCGGTTGGGGTCATCAGACCGCGCAAAGCCGAAAATACCGGAACCGGAGACAAAGGTGTCGGCGCCGGCCGCGGCGATTTCCGCGATATTATCGACCTTGACGCCGCCGTCGACCTCGAGGCGAATATCGTATCCGGACTGGTCGATCAGGCGGCGCGCTGCGCGCAGCTTGTCGAGCGTGGCCGGGATAAAACTTTGACCGCCGAACCCCGGGTTCACCGACATCAACAGGATCATGTCCACCTTGTCGAGTACGTAATCGAGATAGCCCAGCGACGTCGCCGGGTTGAACACGAGCCCTGCGCGGCAGCCGCTGTCGCGGATCAGCGACAGGCTGCGATCGATGTGCTCCGAGGCCTCGGGGTGAAAAGTGATGTAGCTGGCCCCGGCGCTGGCGAAGTCCGGAATGATGCGATCGACCGGTTTCACCATCAGGTGCACGTCGATGGGGGCTTCCACGCCATGCTTGCGCAGCGCCTCGCAAACCAGCGGGCCGATGGTCAGATTCGGCACGTAGTGATTATCCATGACGTCGAAATGGACGATATCGGCCCCGGCGGCAAGCACGTTATCGACTTCTTCGCCGAGACGGGCAAAATCGGCGGACAGGATCGACGGGGCTATCTGGTAATCGGGCATGGTAATTCCTGGATTGGAGTGGCTCGCAATTTACACCAATTGGCAGCCGATTTCAGCCTGTTCAAAATGGATAAAGCCACTAACCCGAACGAGATCGATCGGCCACTTGCTGCTAGACTGGAGAAATAGCGATGACGGATGCCTATTGACATGTCTGCGCAACGGCAACTCAGGCAGGAACTGGCCGCGCTGCAGCACGAACTGAGACGTGTCCGCGATGGCCTCGAGCGCAATCCCACGCGCTCGCTCGAGCAGCGCGCGCGGCAGTTGCGCGACAATATCGCGCTTTGCGAACGCGACCTGGCGCAGGAACTCGCGCAGCCTAGACCTCCGTCATCTGCCGGATAGTGTCATTCATGTGCGCGACGTGCGAGCCTTCCCAGTAGACCTTGTAGCAGTTCGAGCAGCGGTAGAATTCATCGTAATAACGGCGCGTCAACGGTTCCAGGCTCGACCAGACCTGCGCGAGCTCCACGCTTTCGATTTCCCCGTTGCAGTCGAGGCAGCGCCGCAGCGGCTGCAGCTGCCGGGCCAGGTCGCAGCGCCGTACGACCTCCCGCAGCTGCGTGTCGGGATCGTCGGATCGCACCCAGAAACCGTGGGTGACGGCCTTGCGAAACAGCAGGCGCCGGTCCCGGGTCAGGATGATGCGCCTGTCGCGCATCGATATCTCGACGATTTCGCTATCCGCCAGGCCATTGTCGTAAACGGTGTCGAACCCGACCATGCGCAGGCGGCGCGCCAGTTTACCCAGGTTGACGTCGACGACGAACCTGGTCTCGCGCAACGGCCGCGCTCGCAGGTGCTGCAGCGGCGAGATATCGAGGCTTTCGAATACCGGGTAGACAGCGACTCTGTCCTTGTTTTTTAACCGGTAATCGAAACCAACCGATTCGCCGTTGACGAGTACAAGATCGACCTCGCTATGCGGCACGCCCAGCGTTTCGATCGGATCCTTGATGGCAGGCTCGCCGCCGAAGCGATACGGTATGGTCCGACCGTGGACTTGCGGCTCGAGGAAATCGTTCAGTTCCTCGTAAAAGCGAAAATTGGCGAGACAGGGTTTCAAGCTTATAATCCGTTACCCGGAAGCGAAGACAAGGTCCATAGTATTCAAAATGTCTGGAATTGTCTCATATCGTAAAGCCATCTTCGCCGCGCTCCAGCTGTTGCTGGTGATCGCAGGCTTTTTCCCGCAGGCAGAATCCGCCGCCGCAAGCGACGGCTTTCAGGCCGAGCGCGAACAAATGATACGCCTGATCGAGGCCGATGTTCGCGATACCAGCGCTTACCTGAAACGCTCGGCGCTCGACGACCGGGTGCTGGCAGCCATGCGCGAGGTGCCGCGGCACGCATTCGTGCCCGCGAACCTCGTCAATGTGGCCTATCAAAACCGCCCTCAGCCGATCGGACATGGTCAGACCATTTCGCAACCCTATATCGTTGCCATCATGACCGACCTGCTGCAGCTGGAGCCGGGAAAACGGGTACTCGAAATCGGCACCGGCTCTGGCTACCAGGCGGCGGTGCTGGCCGCTCTCGGCGCCCGCGTGTGGAGTATCGAGATCATCGAGCCGCTGGGCCGCGAGGCGCGTTCGCGCCTGGCGCGCCTCGGCTATGACGAGGTTGAACTGCGCATCGGCGACGGCTACTACGGCTGGCCCGAACAGGCGCCATTCGACGCCATCATCGTAACTGCCGCGGCGAGCCACATACCGCCGCCGCTGGTAAAACAACTCGCGCTCGGCGGCAAAATGATTGTCCCGGTAGGCAGCCGCTTTTCGACCCAGGAATTGATATTGATCACGCGCATCAGCCCCGACGAAGTGGTCTCCCGGCAGGTGCTGCCGGTGAGATTCGTGCCTCTCACCGGCAGCCACTAGCCCCGGCGTGGCTCGAATCGCCCGACCTCGAATCGCGATCGCGCTGATATCGGCCGCGGTGCTCGGCTACGAAGTATTGCTGATGGCGTTGTTTTCGCTAATCCAGTGGCACCACTTTGCCTACCTGGTCGTCAGCATCGCACTGCTCGGATTCGGCGCTAGCGGGACCCTGCTGGTGTTCACCGCAAAACGTCTGTCGGGCCGGTTTCGAGGTTTTGCCGTAATCCAGGCCACCCTGTTTGCCGCCACCGCGATCCTGAGCTTCGCACTCGCACAGCGGCTGTCGTTCAATCCCGAGGAACTCGTCTGGGATCCCGGTCACTGGTTGCGTCTGGGGCTCGTGATATTGCTGTTGTCACTGCCGTTTTTTTTCGCGGCAAACCTGATCGGCATGGCGCTGATCGAATTTCGCGAGCGTCTCGCGCGGATCTACGCGGCCGATCTGATCGGCGCCGGCATCGGCGCGCTAGGTATCGTCGGATTATTATTCCTGGTATCGCCGGCGCAGGCGCTGCTCGGCATATCCGCGCTCGCCCTGGGCGCCGCGATGATCGTCTGGATCGAATGTCGCGGTCGCGCGTGGCAGGCCCTGGCTGGTTTTGCGGCGGCGTTGGTCCTGCTGTACCTGCTGCCGGGGGCATTGGTCGAACCGCAAGTTTCGCCCTACAAGGAACTGAGCCAGACCCTGCGCGTGCCAGGGACCCGCGTCATCGAGCAACGCTCGAGCCCGCTAGGCAGTCTCAGCGTCGTCGAGAGCCGGTCGGTGCCGCTGCGGCATGCACCCGGCCTCAGTCTCAATGCCACCACCGAGCCGCCACCGCAGCTCGGGCTTTTTACCGACGCCGGCGGGATGTCCGCG
>JAOTUD010000352.1 GCA_029864065.1 Gammaproteobacteria bacterium
GCGCGACATTGGCCGAAGCGGTGGTGTGATCGATCAGGATCGAACCGTCCTTGCACCCGGCCAGCGCGCCGTCGTCACCGAATACAACCGAGCGCAGGTCATCGTCGTTACCGACGCACATGAAGACGAAGTCGGCACCCTCGGCGGCCTCGCGCGGGGTCGTCGCAAAATCACCGCCGTATTCCTGGCACCATTTTTCGGCTTTCGCGGTGGTGCGATTGTATACCCGGGTCGGGTAACCGGCCTTGGCGAGATGACCGACCATCGGATAACCCATGACCCCGAGCCCGATAAAGGCAACTTTTTGCTTGCTCATTTTTACTCCTGTTAATTATGGCTGCGACGATTCTACACGAGCCTGCCAAGATGCGCATGGCCTGGTCAGGCGGGCTGCAGATTTGCCATATTCGCGATCAGCCACTTGCTGCCGGCAGCTTCAAAATTGACCTGTACCCGCGACTGCGGCCCCTGCCCCTCGAGATTCAGCACGACCCCGTCGCCGAAGCGTGCATGGTTGACGCGCTGTCCGACAAACAGGCCCGTGTCCTGCTCGGCACGCTCGCGGTGCACCGCGGGCGTCGCCTGGAATCCGGGGCGCGTGAACTGCGCCCTGGGGCGCACTTCCTGAACCAGTTCGTCCGGAATCTCGCGCACGAATCGCGACAGCATGTTATAGCTTTCACCGCCAAACAGGCGCCGTACCTCGGCGCTGGTCACCACCAGCTGTTCGCGCGCGCGCGTGATACCGACATAACAGAGGCGACGCTCTTCCTCCATGCGGCCGGGCTCCTCGCTGGAACGTTGATGCGGGAACAGCCCCTCCTCCATGCCAACCAGAAACACCAGCGGGAATTCCAGTCCCTTGACCGAGTGCATGGTCATCAACTGCACGCAATCCTCCCAGGCATCGGCCTGGCCTTCCCCCGCTTCCAGCGCGGCGTGCGCCAGGAAGGCATCCAGCATCGTCATGTTTTCTTCGATCACCGCATCGTATTCGAAGCTCTTGCCGGCGCCGACCAGTTCCTGCAGGTTTTCGATACGCGACTGGCCTTTTTCGCTGCTGTCCTTCTTGAAATGCGCGCCTAGCCCGCTCATTTCGATGCTCGATTTGATCTGCTCGCCGAGCGGCAGTTCGGCCAGCTGGTCGGTCATGCGGCGCACCAGCTCGATATACGCCTGCAGCGCGCCGCGCGCGCGGGAGGTCAGTCGATCGGACGATTTCACCAGTTCGCGCGACGCGGTCCACAGCGACGCCGATTGTTCGCGCGCATAGTTACGGATTTCATCGATAGTTTTTTGCCCGATGCCGCGCGGCGGGTGATTGACCGTGCGCTCGAAGGCGTTGTCCGCGGCCGGGCTCGAAATCATGCGCAGGTAGGCGAGCGTATCCTTGATCTCGGCGCGCTCGAAAAAGCGTAACCCGCCGTAGACGCGGTAGGGCACGCCGCGCGTAACCAGGGTTTCTTCAAACTGGCGCGATTGCGCGTTGGAACGGTAAAGCACCGCGACCTCTTTGCGGCTGCGCCCCTGTTCGACCCAGCTCTCGATGCGATCGACGACGAAACGCGCCTCGTCTTTCTCGTTGTAGGCCGAGTAGAACAGGATCGGTTCGCCGGCATCGCTCTGCGTCCATAATTCCTTGCCGAGGCGCGAATGATTGTTGTCGATCAACGCGTTGGCGGCCTTCAGGATGGTGCCGGTGGAGCGATAGTTCTGCTCCAGCCTGATAACCCTGGTCGCGGCGAAGTCTTTTTCGAAGTGATGGATATTCTCGATGCGCGCGCCACGCCAGCCGTAGATCGACTGGTCGTCGTCGCCGACCACGAACACCGGGGTTTCGGCGCCCGCCATGAGCCGCAGCCAGGCGTATTGAATCGCGTTGGTATCCTGAAACTCGTCGACCAGGATATGCCGAAAACGGCGGTGGTAGTGCTCGCGGATGTCGTCGTGGTCGCGGATCAATTCGAGCACCCGCAGCAGTAACTCGGCGAAATCGACGACTCCGGCGCGTTCGCACTGGTCCTGGTAAATCCGGTAAATTTCGAGCATTTGCTGCTGGATCGGATCCTGGCCGGGATCGATATGCGCCGGGCGCAGGCCTTCATCCTTGTTGTGATTGATGAACCATTGCGCCTGCTTGGGGGGCCAGCGCGCTTCGTCGAGATCGAGCTGCCGAATGACGCGCTTGACCATGCGCAACTGGTCGTCACTGTCCAGGATTTGAAATCCCTGCGGCAGCCCCGCGGCCTCGTAGTGCAGGCGCAGCATGCGATGCGCGAGCCCGTGAAAAGTGCCGACCCACATTGCCGCCGCCGATATGCCGAGCAAGGATTCGACCCGCGAACGCATCTCGCTGGCCGCCTTGTTGGTAAAGGTGACCGCAAGCACGCTGTAAGGAGACAGGCCGTTGACTTCGCAGACCCAGGCGACGCGATGGGTCAATACCCGCGTCTTGCCGCTGCCGGCGCCGGCGAGCACCAGTATTGGGCCCGGTTCGGCGCTCACCGCTTCGCGCTGAGGTTCGTTGAGGGGATCGATTAGGTGGGATACGTCCATAGAGGGGACAGTTTACTTAATTCGGCGCGCCGAATTAAGTAAACTGTCCCCGAATATCTTATATATATCCGTTGAGGATCTTACCGATGACCGGCTGTGGATTCGCTGTATTTCGATAAGTACTGATTGCGCGCCGGTTTTGCGGGCTGATCTGCAGGTTTAACTCAGGCCGATAGGAACGGTCGGTCGCGGTCTCGAGCAGTTCTCCCCGGTAAACATAGCTGGACGGCTGCTGTCTGCTGGCATCGCGAAATCCCGCGGCGCTATCCGTAACGGACGTTACGGGTCGCGTCATCGGCCGCTCCAGCAGGGACGGGAGATGCATGGGTTTAGCTGTGATAACGTAATTCACGGATCATGCAGGCAGCTTATAGTTTAAATAACGATGTTTATGAAATTATATGAAAAACCGTCAAAATTTTGTCGATTCCGTTCACTTGTCCCATTTTTTTTGTGCAAATATGTCGCTTTTCCGTGCCTCGACCCATTTTTCGCCCCCGCTGCTGGTTTCTTTTTTCCAGAACGGCGCCTCGTTCTTGAGGTAATCCATGATGAATTCGCAGGCGGCAAAGGCGTCGCCGCGGTGGGCGCTCGCGACCATGACGAGTACGATCTGGTCGGCCGGCCTGAGTGCCCCGACCCGGTGTATGATCGCCAGATCGAGTACCTGCCAGCGTTGGCAGGCCAGGTCGGCGATCCGCTCGAGCGCCTTTTCGGTCATGCCCGGGTAGTGCTCCAGCGTCATTTGCTGTAACGGATTGTCCGCCAGGTCCCGCACCAGCCCGATAAAGCTGGCAATGGCGCCGACCTCGCTGCGCCCGGCAACCAGTTCCTGCTGCACCGCGACGGTGTCGAAATCTTCGTTTTGAATCCTGATAATCATGCGCCGGTTCAGCCGAAAAACTGCGCAAACGGAAGGTAATTGACTCGGTCACCAGCGCGCACCGTCTGGTTCTCCGCAATTTCGACAAAACCGTCGGCCCAGACCGTCGACGTCAATACCCCGGAATCCTGGTTCGGGTATATCTGCACGACAGCTTCGTCGCTACCCTGCTTGACCAGCCGGGCGCGCAGGAATTCGCGCCTGCTATCGGGTGTCGGCCAGTCGAAATCGGCCACCACCGGCAGTGACACCGGCTTGCGCCATGCGCGGCCCTGCATGACCTGGATCACCGGAACCACGAACAGGCAAAAGGTCGCGAACACCGATACCGGGTTGCCGGGCAGACCCAAAAATGCGGTGTCTTCGATTTGCCCATAGGCAAGCGGCTTGCCCGGTTTGATGCCGATACGCCACATGCGCAGCTCACCCAGCCGCTCGATTGCGGCGCGCACGTGATCCTCTTCGCCCACCGAAACCCCGCCACAGGTCACGACCAGGTCCGCCTGTGCGCAGGCCCGCGACATTGCCTCCACGGTCGCTTCCAGGGTATCTCCGACTATGCCGAGGTCGACGATTTCGCAACCCATCGATGTGAGCAGCCCGTGCAGGGTATATCGATTGGAATCGTAGATCTTGCCGGGCGCCAGGGCCTGGCCCGGCTCGACCAGTTCGTCGCCGGTAAAAAACATGCCGACCTTTACCGCTTCGAATACCGGCAG
>JAOTUD010000353.1 GCA_029864065.1 Gammaproteobacteria bacterium
TTCGGGTGTCGACCTGGCGAACGCCAAGATGACGATGAACCCGTTTTGTGAAAACGCGCTCGAAGAGTCGTTGCGCCTGCGCGAGGCTGGCGTCGTCGAGGAAATCATCGTCGTGTCGGTCGGCGGCGGCAAGACCGAAGAAACCCTGCGCCACGGGCTCGCGATGGGCGCCGACCGCGCGATCCACGTGGTCACCGAGGAGATTCTCGAGCCGCTCGCGATTGCCAAGGTGCTGAAGCATGTCGCCGAGCAGGAAGGCGTCGGCCTGGTGCTCACCGGCAAGCAGGCGATCGACGACGATTCCAACCAGACCGCGCAAATGCTGTCTGCGCTGCTCGGCTGGTCGCAGGCGGCCTACGCCTCCAAAATCAGGATCGAAGGCAACAAGGCGACGGTCACGCGCGAGGTCGATGCCGGCATGGAGACGATCCAGGTCAAGATGCCGGCCGTGATGAGCGCCGACCTGCGCCTCAACGAACCGCGCTACGTCAAGCTGCCCGACGTCATGAAGGCCAAGCGCAAGCCGATGGACAAGATCGAACTCGATAGCCTCGGCCTCGATACCGCCAACCGCCTGACCACGCTCAAGGTGGAAGAGCCCGAAGGCCGCGCCGCCGGGGTTATCGTCAACAGCGTAGCCGAGCTCGTCGACAAGCTGCGCAACGAAGCGAAGGTGATTTAATCATGGCAAGTCTCGTCATCGTCGAACACGACAACAACGCAGTCGCGGCCGCGACCCTGCACGCGGTGACCGCGGCGCAGCAGATCGGCGGCGATATCGACCTGCTGGTCGCGGGCGAAAACTGTGGCGCCGTGGCCGAGGCCGCGACGAAAATCGCGGGCGTTGCCAAAGTGAAGGTCGCCGACGATGCGATGTTCGCGCACGGCCTCGCCGAAAACCTGGCGTCGTTGATCGTCGAACTCGCCGGCGACTACAGCCACCTGCTGGTCGCGTCGACCACCTTCGGCCGCAACGTCATGCCGCACGCGGCTGCGCTGCTCGACGTCGCACAGATTTCCGACATCGTCGAGGTCCATTCCGCAGACACTTTCATGCGCCCGATCTACGCCGGTAACGCGCTCGCGACGGTGCAGTCGGCGGACCGGATCAAGGCCATTACCGTGCGCACGATCAAGTTCGAGGCGGCCGCGGCCGAGGGCGGCAGCGCAGGCATCGAGCATGTCAGCGGGGGCCAGGACACCGGCCTTTCGTCCTGGATTTCGCAGGCGCTGTCGGACAACGACCAGGTCGACCTGACCTCGGCCAAGATCGTCATCTCCGGCGGGCGCGGCATGCAGTCCGGCGAAAACTTCGAAATGCTGCACAAGATTGCGGCCAAGCTCGGCGCTGCGGTCGGCGCGTCGCGCGCGGCGGTGGACTCGGGCTTCGTGCCGAACGAATACCAGGTCGGCCAGACCGGCAAGGTCATCGCGCCCGACCTGTACATCGCGGTCGGCATCTCCGGCGCGATCCAGCACCTCGCCGGGATGAAGGAGAGCAAGGTCATCGTCGCCATCAACAACGATTCGGAGGCGCCGATCTTCCAGGTTGCCGACTACGGCCTGGTGGCGGATCTGTTCGAGGCGGTGCCGGAACTGGACGCCGCACTTTAACTTGACGTCATCCCCGCGTCAGCGGGGGATCTTGTATCGCCGGCGCGTTGTGAGATCCCAGCCTGCGCGGGGATGAGGCAAAAAATGGAACCCGCCTGGTGGCGGGTTTTTTTACGCACCGAAGTGGGGATGGAGACAATGCCGGGCATTCATTCGGAATGGCGATCTTCTTTTCGAACCAAAAGGCGATCGCAACCGCCTCTAATATAATAAACGGCTATATGTTTTGAACTGGTTCCATCGTCTGCCCGATAACCCGAAAGGAATTCTGTTTCTTTTGCTCGCCTCGATCGCGTTGTCGCTGATGGCGCTGTTAGTCAAGCTGCTCGGACAACATCTGCACGTGACGCAAATCCTGCTGCTGCGTCAGCTCGGCATGCTGGTGATGGTGTTGCCAGCCATCATGCAAAATTTTCCCGGTTCGCTGCGTTCCACTCGCCCGGGCCTGCAGATTCTGCGCATGCTGTTTGCGCTGATCGCGATGCTCGGTGGCTTCAGCGCAATCATTTACCTGCCGCTGGCCGACGCGACCGCGATTTTTTTCGCCAAGAGCTTTTTCGTCACCATCTTCGCCGTGCTGATTCTCGGCGAGGTCGTCGGCGTCTATCGCTGGGGGGCGGTCGGTGTTGGTTTCTTCGGTGTGGTAATCATGCTTCAGCCCGGTACCGATAACTTCTCGATCTACAGCCTCGCCTCGCTGGCGGGTGCCGCGGGTGCCGCCGCGGTGATGATAATGCTGCGGATTCTGTCACGCCACGACAGCGCGGATACGATCCTGACATGGTCGGCGCTCGGCATCGGGCTGGCCATGGCGTTGCCTGGATTTTACTACTGGCAACCGCCGACGGCATCCGAATGGATGCTGCTCGTTGCGCTGGCCGTGGTTTCCTACTTTGGGCAGCGCTGCAATATTTTTGCCTACAAGTACGGCGAGGCATCGCTGCTGGCCTCGCTCGATTACCTGCGGCTGTTATGGGCGACGTTGCTGGGTTACCTGGTTTTCGGCGACTTCCCGGGAGCCTCGACCTGGATCGGCGCGACGGTCGTCGTCGCCGCGGCGGTATTCACGATTTACCGCGAGACGCGGCGCAAGCACGGCTGGACTGCCGGGCCAGTCGAGCTCGCTGCAAGCAGGACCGAAACCTGATATCCGGTTCCCGGATTGACGATATTTGCCGAAGTGTTTTTAGTACAATTAATGTGGCATTTAATTTAATTACCTTATTGAAATATTTTGTTACTCTCGAATAAAGTTAACCGTCACCGAAATGATGCGATCGTCGTCGGCTCGAACCTGGTCGCCGCCTTTTGCGGGAGCAGCGGTTTAAACCGACACGAATCCTGTAAATAACCGAGGATCCAGGAAATTATCCATCAGACCAGCGATCCCCTGCTGCAACCGCTGCAGCTCAAGCACCTGACCCTGCGCAACCGGATCATGTCGACCAGCCACGCCTGCGGGCTCGAGGATCGGGACGCGATGCCGGGCGAAGCCTACCAGGCTTACCACGAAGCCAAGGCGCGCGGCGGACTGGCGCTGACCATGTTCGGCGGTTCCGCCTTCGTCGACCGCGATTCGACCTGGGCCAGCGGCCAGCTCGACATGTCCGGCGACGGCGTCATCCCCTATCTCGAGGCGTTCTCGGAGCGGATTCACACGGCCGGCGCGGCCATCATGATGCAACTTACGCACCTCGGCCGGCGCGCGGAGACCAATTCGCAATACTGGCTGCCCGCGCTCGGGCCGTCCCCGGTGCGCGAGACCCTGCACCGCGCTTTCCCGCGCGCGATGGACCGGCACGATATCGAGCGGGTGGTCAAGGCCTTCGGCGCCGCGGCGCTGCGCGCGCAGCAGGGTGGGCTGGACGGAATCGAAACCATGGTCGGCGGTCACCTGATTGGCCAGTTCCTGTCGCCGTTGACCAACCAGCGTGACGACGAGTTCGGCGGCTCGATCGAAAACCGCTGCCGCTTCGGACTCATGGTACACGAGGAGATACGCCGCCGGGTCGGCGACGAATTCATCGTCGGCATGCGCTTCCTGATCGACGAGGCGGACGCCGCGGGACTCGGTTTCGACGAGTGCGTCGAAATGGCGCGCATCTTCCAGGACTCGGGCCTGATCGATTTCTTCAACGCCAACTATGGCCGCCTCGACACCATGCATCACATGCTGACCCAGTGCATGCCCGGCATGGAATCGCCGATCTCGCCCTGGCTGCAGGCCGCGGGGAGGTTCCGCGCCGAAGTCAACCTGCCGGTGTTTCATGCCGCGCGCATCACCGACCTCGCGACCGCGCGCCACGCAATCCGCGACGGCCTGCTCGACATGGTGGCGATGACCCGCGCGCACATCGCCGATCCGGACATCGTCGCCAAGCTCGAGCGCGGCGAGGAAGACCGCATCCGACCCTGCGTCGGGGTGACGCACTGCATGGGGAATAACCGCCCGACCTGCGTGCACAACCCGGCGAGCGGGCGCGAACTGCGCTGGCCGCAGCGCATCGAGCGCAGCGCCGGCAAGGCACGCCGGGCA
>JAOTUD010000354.1 GCA_029864065.1 Gammaproteobacteria bacterium
CGGGACGGACTCCGCCTGGTCGAGATTGCCCCGGGCATCGACCTGCAACGCGATATCCTGTCGAAAATGGCGTTCGTCCCGCGCATCGCGGACGAGGTCGCGATCATGGATCCGTCGCTATTCAGCGACTCGTGAATCCCGTTTCAGGCGACCAGGATAATTGGGCACTGCAAGGTTTTCAGTATCAATTGCAGGTCGTCAACCTTTTCGCGCATCGACAGGATCGCACAGTCAAAAGTCGAGCCTGGTTGACCGAGGATTTCGAATATCTGCTCGCGACTTTTCTCTACCAGCGAAATATTGCCGACCGAGTGCCGTATCTGCTGCAGTAAATCCTGGTCGAGGTTATCGTCTTCCTGATCGCTAACGGCGGTAATTTCGATCATGGCATTGCCGTAGTGGCGCAACAGCATCGACAATGCATGGGACTGGTATGTCGATTGACCGGCAAACAGCAGGATTCTGTGCTTTCGCTGCGCCGGTCTCGACTCGTAACGCCGCGGACCGCTGCGTGCCAGGATCGTGTAAGACACGTCCAGCCGGCGTTTCAATCCAACCTCATGCATACGGCCGCGAACGTATTCATAGCTCCAAGCGATCTTGAGGGACTGCGCCTCCCGCTGCAGGGATTGTTCGAACTGCCTTGCCGCGGAACGCAACATCCGTTGCATCTGAACGACGCTGGTATGGCGTTCGCTGGCGGTGGTCAGCGTGATTTCGCGGGTACAGGACAAGCCGCTGAGCATTAGCAGGTCCTCGTCCTCGATGAACATTCCCTGCAATTTCGAGTTGACCGACGCCGCTATCTCTACCGCCAGGTTCACGATCGGTAGCGAGTAACTGCCGGCATCGGCCGCAAGGATAACGGTTTGCTCCATTTTCTCGGGCAGGTCAGCGGGCATCATCCGTCCTCTCTCGCGGGCGCCGCTTCGTCGTCACCACCGCGACGCGCAAACTGCTTTTGCAGCTGCTGCAGATTTTCTATGCGCTGCAGGATCAAAAAATTATAGCTTTGCCGTGGATACTTACCGTCTGCATCCGGCTCACCCGGTTCCATTCCGGACAGTAACTGCATTACCTCCTCGACCCGGGCAACCGGGTAGATATGGAAACGCCCCTCTTCCACCGCATCGCGGACGTCCCTGTGCAACATCAGGTGCACCCGGTTGGCGGCCGGAATAATGACCCCCTGCTGCCCGCTCAGCCCGCGTTTCTGACAGATTTCGAAGAAACCCTCGATCTTTTCGTTTACGCCACCGATCGCCTGGATCTCACCGAGCTGATTGATCGAACCGGTCACCGCCAGCGATTGCCGCAACGGGATCTCCCCGATTGCCGATAGCAGCGCGCAGAGTTCGGCCGCGGAAGCGCTATCGCCCTCTACCTTGCCGTAGGATTGCTCGAACGCAAGGCTCGCGGCCAGCGGCAGGGGCTGGTTGGCCGCATAATGTGTCGCCAGGTAAGAAGACAGGATCATAACTCCCTTGGAATGGATATCGCCGCCCAGCTTGGATTCGCGCTCGATATCGACGATTCTGCTGTGCCCGAGCCGCGCAGTTGCGGTAATGCGCGAGGCCTGGCCGAAACGAAATCCGCCAATCTGTAACACCGACAACCCGTTAACCTGGCCAGCCCTGTCGCCATCGGTATCGATCAGCCTGATGCCGCGCAGTACCTGTTCCTGCATCAGTTCGCGGTAGCGATCGCGACGGTGATCGCGTTTCTCGATGGCGCGCTCAACGTCTTCGACCGCAATCGAGGCACGATCATGCTTGCCTGCCCAGTAATTAGCCTCGTTGAGCAAATCGCGCATATCGTCGATATGCAGGGACAACTTTTTGGTATCGTCGGCGTCACGCGACGCCTCTTCGATCAGCCTTCCCACGCTGGCCTTATCCAGCGGCCGCGCCTCGCTTTTTTGCTGCATCGCCGCGACCAGGCGCGCATAGCGTTGGACGTTTTCCGGACTGCGGTCTGCGGTTCGCGAAAAGTCTGCCGAAACCTTGAACAGCTGACCAAATTCAGGATCGTACTCCTCGAGCAGGTAGTAGAGCAGCGGCTCGCCGGTCAGGATAACCTTGATATCGAGCGGGATCGACTCGGGTTCCAGCGATACGGTGTTCGCCAGGCTCAGCATCTGTTCCAGCGACTGGAGTTTGATCTCTTCCGATTTCAACGCCCGTTTCAGCCCGTCCCAAGCAAACGCGCGCCGCAGCAGCTTGTCCGCATCCAGTATCAGGTATCCGCCGTTGGCGCGATGTAGCGCCCCGGGTTTGATCAGCGTGAAATCGGTGATCAGGGTCCCCATCTGCGAAACATACTCGACCCGGCCGGTCAGGTTCTGGTAGGTCGGGTTATCTTCGAACACGATCGGTGCAGCCGCGTTATCGGTATTGTCGACGATCACGTTGATGCTGTATTCATGATAGGCGGCGACGCGACTGGCCATATTGTTCGGCTGGTGCATTCGATCCGCGGGCAGGAATGCCTCGGCATTGGTAATCGCGTTCTGCTTGACCTGCTGCAGGTATTCCATCACCTGCGGCTGGTTCAGGTAGGCATTCTCCATCCACGCGATCAACTGTTCCACGGTGTGTTCGGTAATTTCCTCGTTCAACGCCTTGATGCGCTGATGCAGCTCACGTTGCAGTAGCGGCATATCGCGGATGACTTCCTGTAACTCGAGCTGGAGATCGGCGATCAGCTTCTCGATGCGCTCCTTTTCCGCGTCGGGCAGTTTTTCATACTCCTGCTGGTCGAGCGGGCGTCCGTTTACGACGGGGCCGAGGGTATAGCCCCCGGGAGTGCGCATGATGACTATGCCCTGATTCGTCGCCTCCTGGTTGATCTTGTTGAAGGCCTGCTCCTGCCGATCCTGAAACTCCTGCTCGATTTCCTGCCGACGGGTGCGATATTCTTCGCTCTCGAACGACGATGGCAGCGAGGTCAATAAATCCTCGACCAGCGATTCCATGTCGGCGCGCAGTTTCAACCCCATACCGGCCGGCAGTTTAAGCACCCTGGGCTTTTGCGGGTTTTCGAAATTATTGACGTAGCACCAGTCCCAACAGGTTTCCTGCGGCTTTGCATGTCGCCGCAAAATTTGCTGAACCAGTTCGTTCTTGCCATAGCCAGGGTGCCCCAGCAGAAACAGGTTGAACCCGCGCTGCTCGATATCCACGCCGAACTCGATCGCTTCGAGAGCCCGGTCCTGCCCCAACGGCTGTTCCAGGGGTTCGAGATCGGCCGTGGTGTTAAAGTCAAGCTGGGTTAAATCGCATGCCTGGTAAAGCGATGCAGCAGTCAACGCCTTGATTTTCTTGTTTTCCATGGATGCATATTCCCCCATATACCCTGTTCCAATACCGACCTGGATCAATAAGTGTAAATAAATATCACCCCGGGGGATTAACTGTCATCGTTTTCAATGGCCACCGCGGAATAGGGATCGCTATAAACCTAGGCCTGAAAATATTCAAACCGCTGTCTAGATAATTGTCAGTTTTGAAAAAGTTTATCCCGCGGTCTGACCGCTGGCTTCAAGCTTTTGTCCAGACACGGGTGGCGGTTTGCAGATAGGGTTTGTGCTCTACAATCCATTTCGGTGTACTTTCTCTGCGACCCAGGTAACCCTGTTCGAATCCCGGCCGGATCCCCGGGGTAAGGTTTGCACAAGGTTTCCCATCCCTCAAAATCGATGGACTCCCACGCGCGACAATATCATGGCGTAAAAGTTTCCAGCAACCCTGGAATGGTGCTGCCTGATTATTATTAGCTACGATCGCGGCAGTTTTTGAAATCCGGGACGCCACATTTTTTGCAATTTCGGCAAATGGTAAATTTCTACTCTGCCGACGAGCGAGCCCGGAGCAGATTGTCTCGCACCGTCATTAAATGATCATACATGGCCTGATATGCGCTTTTCGGGTCGCGTTCGCTGATAGCGAGCACGATGGTATCGTGTTGCGCAAAGCTATGGTGACCGACAGGCGGCTGATGCGATTTTTCGCGTAGACGCCCCCAGACGACAGCCCTGCGTACCGCGTTTAACTGGTCGAACAAGGCCGTCATGACCGTATTTCCTGCGGCCTCGGCTACCGTCCGGTGAAGCCGGTTATCAGCGTTTTCGTATTGTCGCCAGGTTATG
>JAOTUD010000355.1 GCA_029864065.1 Gammaproteobacteria bacterium
GGACCAACCTACTGATCCGCACCTTTGCCTGGATCATTATCCTGGGTCGCGGCGGCGTGATCGAGGCACCCCTGCTCGCGGCCGGCATCATCGAGGATTCGTTGCGCATGATGTATACCGACGGCGCCATCGCCATCGGCCTGACCTACAGTTACCTGCCGCTGATGGTATTGCCCATCTACGCCAGCCTGGAAAAGCTCGATTTGCGTTTACTGGAAGCCGCCAGCGACCTGTACGCCAACCGTTTCGAGATCATGACCAAGGTCGTGATTCCGCTGTGCAAGCCCGGGATTATTGCCGGTTGCATACTGGTATTCATTCCTTGCCTCGGCGCCTTCATTGCGCCGAACCTGCTGGGCGGGGGCAAGAAGCTGATGCTGGGCAGCCTGGTACAGTTTCAGTTCGCGTCGGCCCGCAACTGGCCCTTTGGCGCGGCGCTGTCCATGCTGCTGTTGTCCGCCGTGGTCGTCACGCTGATCTTCTACGCCCGCGCAGCCAAAAGACGGGAAGTCATGGAAGGGAGTGCCTGATCTTGAGCGATTCGATGCAACGGCTATCATCGCCGCGCCAGGGCAAGAAAGCGCTTCCCGTCGGCCATTATCGCGGGCTCGGCGCCTGGACGATCGTTTTTTTCGTGTTTCTGTACCTGCCTATCGTGGTGCTGATCTTTTATTCATTCAACGCCAACCGCATGGTCATGAACTGGGGCGGATTCGGCTTCGACTGGTATCTCAAGGCGTTTCAAAACGACGACATCCAGAAAGCGGTATGGAACTCGCTTATCGTCGCGACGGTGGCGACCGTCGTCGCCACGGCCATCGCCACGGCGGGAGCCCTGGTGCTCGCGCGCGGCGGTAATTTCCGCGGCAAGACGGTCTCGCTCGGGCTCATTACGCTGCCGCTGATGGTGCCGGAAATCGTAACCGCCGTGGCGGTGCTGATTTTCTTCGCCGCGATCGGCCTGAACTGGGGTTTGGGCAATGTCATCATCGCGCATACCACGTTCTGCATACCCTTTGCCTTCATGCCCATTCGCGCGCGGCTGGAAGGCATGGACACGTCGCTGGAGCAGGCCGCCCGCGACCTTTACGCATCCCCCTGGGAAGCGTTTCGCTTCGTCACCGTGCCGTTGCTGATGCCGGGCATCGTCGCCGGTGCCATGCTGTCATTCGTTATTTCGATGGATGACTTCATTATCACGTTGATGGTGGGCGGGGCCGGTTCGACAACGCTGCCCGTTTATATCTATTCGATGATCCGCCGCGGCCTGACCCCGGAGATCAACGCGGTTTCCACCATGCTGCTATTTGTCTCGATCGCTATCGTTACGGCATACTGGGTGCTTTCGAGAAAAACACAGCAGGATTCCGTGCACTAATTCTTGAAGTTTGTAGTCAAAACCAATCGTACCAACAGGAGGTACCTAATATGAAACGTCTGTTAACCACTATCGCCGCCGCCGCCGCGTTGCTGACCCTGGGGTCGGCAAGGGCCGAAGGCGAGCTGTTCATTTACAACTGGACGGAATACACCCCGCCGGAACTCATCGCCAAGTTCGAGAAGGAAACCGGCATCAAGGTCTCCGTCGATACCTACGATTCCAACGAGACCCTGCTGGCCAAGCTACAGGCCGGCGCCACCGGGTACGACCTGGTGGTACCCAGCCAGAACTTCGTGCCGATCATGATCAAGGAAGGTCTGATCCAGAAGGTCGGTGTGCACTCGCTGCCCAACTTTAAAAACATGAAGGACAAGTGGAAGTTCCCGGAATGGGACCCGCAGCAGGAATATACGGCCCCGTGGCAGTGGGGCACCACGTCGTTTTCGTTCAACACGAAACTCTATAACGGCAAGGGCGGCTCGCTGAAGGAATTCTTCGAACCGTCCGAGGATATCCGCGGACGCCTGAGCGTTTTCCAGACCCCGGACGAAGTCGTCAGCCTGGCCAATATCTACCTGGGCCTGCCGTTCTGCTCCGAGGATGCGACGCAAATGAAAAAGATCCAGGATCTGCTCGTCAAGCAGAAAGAATACGTCGTGGCCTACAATTCCGAAACCATGAGCGACCTGCTGGCGAGCGGTGAAGCGATCATGACCAACCACTGGAGCGGTTTTTCGCGGCTGGGTCGTTTGACCGGCGCGCCCATCGCCTACGCCTACCCGAAAGAAGGCGTGGTCGGCTGGTTCGACAGCCTGGTGGTGCCGTCGAGCGCGAAGAACGTCGAAAATGCCAAAAAATTCATGAACTTCATGATGGACCCGGTAAACATGGCGATGCTGACCGAAAACCAGGGTTACGGCGATGCCGTCAAGGGAACGGAAGCCTACTACTCGGATGAGCTGAAATCTTCGCCGGAGATCAATCCGCCGTCGAATTTGAAGGTGTTTTTTGCCCCGACCTGCTCGCCCAAGGCGCAGTCCCTGATCGACAAGGTCTGGACCAAGGTAATGCAATAGACATTGCCTGATCCCAGTCCTGCGAACCTTCAGCGGCGCCGTGCCTGGCGCCGCTTTTTTTACATCGGCCGTCGCGGGAACCGGCGCAAAACGCCATAGCCTGCGCGCCCGCAACCTTCGCCCTGCGGCCATTGTTATCTGCATGACAAGCGGGGCAGTCACCCTTTAGACTGTCTTATCCAAGTTGACGACCTGCGACGAATGAAGCCCATGACCCGCCCGGCTCGTATCCTGCCCCTGATCATATTTTCACAATTCGCCGGCACCTCGCTGTGGTTTGCGGGCAACGCCGTGATTCTCGACCTGCAACTCGCCTGGGGCCTGGGCGCAGATTCCGTCGGGTACGTAACCTCGGCGGTGCAGCTTGGATTCATCTGCGGCACGCTACTGTTTGCTGTGCTGGTTGTCGCCGATCGCTTTTCTCCGCGCAAGGTATTTTTCTGCTGCGCGCTAGCGGGCGCGCTGGCCAACATCGCGCTATTGATCAGCCCGCCGGAATTGGCTTGGCTGCTGTTATTGCGATTTGCGACCGGCTTTTTTCTCGCCGGCATCTACCCGGTCGGTATGAAAATCGCCGCCGGATGGTACCGGGAGGGACTCGGTCGCGCGCTCGGATACCTGGTCGGCGCGCTCGTTGTCGGTACCGCGTTTCCGCACCTGATCCGTGCCAGCGGTGCGGATCTGCCCTGGCAGCAGATCATTACCGCCGTGTCGATACTGGCGCTATGCGGCGCCATGGCGATGCTGGTCGCGGTGCCCGACGGCCCTTACTCGTCGCCCGGATCAACTTTCAATCCGCGCGTGCTGGAGCGGATCTTCGGCTCGCGCCGGTTTCGCGCCTCCGCCTTCGGCTACTTCGGACACATGTGGGAGCTTTACACCCTGTGGGCGTTTATCCCGTTATGGCTACTGGCCTATGGCGACAGCCACGGCCTGACGCTGAACGTTTCACTCTGGTCATTCCTCGTAATCGCGGCCGGATTTCTCGGCTGCGCCGGCGGCGGCGTGTTGTCGAAGCGGGTCGGCAGCGCCCGCATCGCGATGATTCAGCTCTGCATTTCGGGACTATGCTGCCTGCTGTCACCGCTGCTGTTCGGCACCGGGCTGCAGTTGTTTCTCGCCTTCCTGCTGGTCTGGGGTATTACCGTGGTCGGCGACTCGCCGCAGTTTTCGGCGCTGAACGCGGCCAACGCACCCGCGCAATACGTCGGTTCCGCGCTGACCATCGTCAATTCGATCGGCTTTCTGATCACGGTCTTCAGCATCCAGCTTGCGTCCTCGCTGCTGCCGTTGATCGGTGCCAGGTATATTTTCTGGATGCTCGTTCCGGGCCCGCTCGTCGGGGCGCTGGCGATGCTACCGCTGCTGCGGGATCGGCCCATCGGTTAATCCGGGTTGCCGTCGCGGTTACAGGTAAAAAAAAGCTTGCTGACGTCTTCGTGTATATCCCAGACGACGCGCTCCCCCTTGCGCGTGAAAATGCTGTCGCCGGGGCCGCATTCTATCGATTCGCCGCCCACCCGCGTCAACGTCAGGCGCCCGCTCAGGATGGTCTGCAGCTCGTCGCCGAGTTCGGTGCATTCGAAAGCGCCTCGGGTACAGGCCCAGATCCCGAGGCGATGCTGGTCCGTATTGGCGCCAAAATCCAGCCGACCGGACGCCCGCGGATTGCCGCGCAGTATCCGGTA
>JAOTUD010000356.1 GCA_029864065.1 Gammaproteobacteria bacterium
AAGGTCAACGCGAACAAGTCGCCCGAAAAAGCCCTGCGTATGGGCACCATAGGGTCTTCGTTACTGTTCATCGCACTGGCTTACTTCGTAATATCGATGCTGGGTCTGGTCAGCGGAATCTGGATCGCCGTGCTCGCCGGCGCGGTAGGCGGTATTATCATCGGGCTGGTTACCGAGTATTACACCGCGGGTAAGCCGATAGAACATATCGCAAAATCCGGCGAGACCGGACCGGCGACGGTCATGATCAGCGGACTCGCGCTCGGCATGCAGTCGGTCGCCATTCCGATCCTGACGATCTGCGGCATCATCTGGGTGGCCAGTACCTTCGCCGGGCTCTACGGGGTCGGTATCGCGGCGGTCGGCATGCTGGCGACCGTCGGCATTACGATGGCGATAGACGCCTATGGGCCGGTTGCGGACAACGCCGGGGGCATCGCCGAAATGGCGGGCCTGGGTCCGGAGACGCGCAAGATTACCGATTCGCTGGATGAACTCGGCAACACCACGGCCGCGATCGGCAAGGGCTTCGCGATCGGTGCGGCGGCGCTCGCGGCGCTTGCAATCATTACCGCCTATATCGAGACCGTGGCCATCAACATCGATGATTTCCAGCTCCAGCTCAACAACCCGGACGTTCTGATCGGACTGTTCATCGGCGGCATCATCCCGTTTATCATCGCCTCGATCACGATGACCGCGGTCGGCGACGCGGCGTTTGAAATGATCAAGGAAATCCGCCGTCAGTTCCGTGAAATCCCCGGACTGCTCGAAGGCAAGGCCCAGCCCGACACCGCGCAATGTGTCGATATCGCAACCACCGCTGCTTTGAAAAAGATGATCGTGCCCGGCGTAATCGCGGTAAGCGCACCGCCGCTGGTCGGATTTATCATCGGCGCCGAGGCGCTCGGCGGCATGCTCTCCGGCGCGCTGCTGAGCTGTGTGCTGATGGCGCTGATGATGGCCAATGCAGGCGGTGCCTGGGATAACGCGAAGAAGTTTATCGAAAAAGGCAATCTCGGCGGCAAGGGTACCTCGACGCACGCGGCGGCCGTGGTCGGCGATACCGTGGGCGACCCGTTCAAGGATACGTCGGGCCCGTCGATGAACATCCTGATCAACGTCATGGCCATCGTCAGCCTGGTTATCGCACCGCTGTTGAGCTAACCCGACAACTGCCTGGCATCGAAAGGGTAGCGCTTGCGCTACCCTTTTTTATATCTCCCCCGGGTCAATGTTTTTTCCGATTTTTTGCGGTATTCTGCGTTTCAGATTTCGAATTTGCCGACCATCGTGCCGATTCCACTAGTCTTGCGTATGCACCAGTGAGCGCCGGGCAGCGGCAGGGATCGGTGGCATCGCGGTCACGAATGCGGATTTTTACATCGACTGGAAGAAAGAATCATGAGCCTGAAAAATGCTTTCTATGCGCAGTCCGGCGGCGTCACGTCGGTCATCAACGCCAGCGCCTGCGGCGTCATCGAAACCAGCCGCAAAAATCCCGACCGCATCGGCAAGGTGATTGCCGGCCGCAACGGCATCATCGGCGCGCTGTGCGAAGAGCTGATCGACACCTCGCGCGAATCGGAAGCCGATATCGCCGCGCTCAAAAATACACCGGCGGGCGCCTTCGGCTCCTGCCGCTTCAAACTGAAAAGCCTGGAGGAAAACCGGCGCGAGTATGAACGCCTGATCGAGGTATTCAGGGCGCACGATATCGGTTACTTTTTTTACAACGGCGGCGGCGACTCGGCCGACACCTGCTTCAAGGTTTCGCAGCTGTCCGAAACCATGGGCTTCCCGGTACAGGCGTTGCATATCCCCAAGACCGTGGATAACGACCTGCCGATAACCGACAACTGCCCGGGATTCGGCTCGGTGGCGAAGTATATCGCGGTATCGGCGCTGGAAGCCTCTTTCGACGTCAGCTCCATGGCGAAAACATCGACCAGGGTATTCATTCTCGAGGTCATGGGGCGCCACGCCGGATGGATCGCGGCCGCCGGCGGCTTGATCGAAGACTACGGAATTCCGGTACTGGTGCTGTTTCCCGAGGTGGATTTCGATCACGGCAGGTTTATTGCCGCGCTCAGCTGCAAGGTCGAAACCCACGGTTATTGCACCGTCGTGGTCTCCGAGGGCGCGCGCAACGCCGACGGCAGCTTCCTCGCCGAGCAGGGTACCCGCGACGCCTTCGGTCATGCGCAGCTCGGCGGCGTAGCCCCGGTTGTCGCCAACATGGTCAAGGAGGCGCGCGGCTACAAGTGCCACTGGGCGGTTGCCGACTACCTGCAGCGTTCCGCCCGTCACATCGCCTCCGCCACCGATCTCGAGCAAGCCTACGCGCTGGGCCAGGCCGGCGTCGAAATGGCGCTGGCCGGAAAGAACGCCATCATGCCAACCATAGAGCGGCTGTCGTCCAATCCGTACCAGTGGCAGATCGGCAGCGCCAACCTGGCCGACGTCGCCAACGTCGAAAAAACCATGCCGATGGATTTCATCACCGAGGATGGATTCGGCATCACCGCGAAATGCCGCGAGTATCTCTACCCGTTGATCCAGGGCGAAGCCTATCCCGATTACGACGAACGCGGCATGCCGCGCTACGTCGTGCTCAAGAACGAGCTGGTAGACAGGAAACTCGGCGACTTCGACCTTTGACAATGTGGATCGATTTGCCGGGGACAGAATGCGACCGGCTGTTCAATGCGGGCCATTGAGTTATAATCCCGGCTCCCTTGACAAGGCGGCTTAACAATGATTCTGGACCGGGTTAGCAGCGGTATCAATGTACCGAACGACATCAACGTCATCATCGAAATTCCCTCGCACAGCGATCCCGTCAAGTACGAGGTCGACAAGGTAACCGGCGCGATGTTCGTCGATCGCTTCATGGGCACGGCGATGCACTACCCCTGCAATTACGGCTACGTCCCGGGCACCCTGTCCGAAGACGGGGATCCGGTGGACGTGCTGGTGGTGACGCCGATTCCGGTAATCAGCGGCGCGGTGATACGGGTCAGGCCGCTCGGCATGCTGTGCATGACCGACGAGGCCGGCAAGGATTCCAAGATTGTCGCGGTGCCGGTAGACAAGCTTTCCAATCTGTATACGCACATGCACACGGTGCGCGATTTGCCGAAGGCATTGCTCGATTCGATCGCGCATTTTTTCGATCATTACAAGGACCTGGAACCCGGCAAGTGGGTCAAGATAGACGGCTGGGTCGAAGCCGAGGACGCCAAGCGCGAAATTGTCGACTCGATCGCGCGCTACAACGCCGAATCCTGATAACGTATCCTGTGCTCACCCCAATAATTCCGGGGACACAATACTCGACTTTTCGATTATTACCGGGACCAGACAATTATTTACCGGAAGCGAGTCTGGTGGATTGACTATCGATAAGTTAGGTATTGTGTCCCCGTATTTATCTGGAGACAGGAAGCTGGTTAGTCGGTTTTGAAGAGCATGGCACGTTCGTCGACGCCTACCTCGGTGACCGAGCGCAGGTCGGCGTAATCGATATGGCAGATGCAGTTGCGCCCTGACTGCTTGGCCTCGTACAGGTACTTGTCCACCGAGTCGATGAAGTCGTCGATGTCCAGTACGCTGGTTTTCATGTAGACGCTGGCGCCCATACTCGCGGTCAGCCTGATGTCGCCGCCTTCCGCCGGAATCGGGCTAGACGCAATTCCCTCGCGTATTCGATCAGCCACCTTGACCGCCAGATTCAGATGGGTCTCCGGAAAAATCATCGCGAATTCCTCTCCCCCGTAACGACAGACGATATCGGTCGTCCTGACCTCGCTGGTCAGGATACCGGCAAGATGCCTGAGCGCCTGATTACCCACCTCGTGGCCGTAGGTATCGTTTACCGACTTGAAGTGATCGAGGTCGACCATCACCAGGCTGGTCGGGATTCCGCTGCGCTTGGAACGGTCCATCTCCGCCTGCAGCATCGATTTGAAATGGCGAAAGTTGAACAGGCCGGTCAACGCATCGGTGGAGACGAGCTCTGACAGCTCGTCAACCTGCCTGCGCAGCTCGACGATCTGATCCAGCCACTTGCAGCTCGCTTCACCGACTGGACACTCGAGCCGGGAATCTTCTGGATTACTCATTTCTGTTCAGTTCTTCGAT
>JAOTUD010000357.1 GCA_029864065.1 Gammaproteobacteria bacterium
TAACTGGCGACTGGTCGACATATCACGCTATGCCGGCGACCGTTACGCGCGCATGTGCCTGTCGACCGAGTCTGATAATTGAATAATTACATCCTGTTTGATTTTTTCATTGAATAGCTAAATAATCGCGGGTCTGGAGCAAGACTTATGGCAAACACCTACTACAAGCAGAATCATCTCAAGAAATTGCGCGCTTTCTGCCAGACCGCGAAACTGGGCAGCATGACCAGGGCTGCCGAATCGTTATTCGCCAGCCAGCCGACCATATCGTTGCAGATTCGCGCGCTCGAAGAAGAAATGGACACAACCCTGTTCGAGCGCAACGGGCCCAGGCTCAGCCTGACGACCGAGGGCAGCATACTTTATGACCTGTGCCTGCCGCATGTGCAGGGCATCGATCGCCTCAAGGAAACATTCGACGCGCACTGCGGTAACCTGACTTCCGGGGAATTGAATATTGCCGCCGGCGAATCGACCATACTCTACGTGCTGCCGGAACCGGTCGGCAAATTTTCACAGCAGTACCCCGCGATCAAGCTACGGCTCGCCAACGAAACCGGCCGCAACGGCATGGAGATGCTACGCAGCGACAGTGTCGATTTCGCGGTGGGATCGATGCTCGAAGTGCCCGACGACCTGGTCTACGACCCGATCGTAACCTACAACCCGGTCGTCATCACGCCGCTGCATCACCCGTTGGCAAAAATAGAAAAAATTACGCTGACCGACATCGGCCAGTACGGAATGATCCTGCCGCCGAGACATTTGAGCACCTGGCACATCGTCAAGATGGTATTCGCGCAACATAACGTCAATTTCAGGATCACGCTGGAGGCAGGCGGCTGGGAAGTCATCAAGCGGTACGTCAGCCTCGGGCAGGGTATCTCGATCGTGACCGATGTCTGCATCACCGACGCAGACCGCGCCAGGATGTGCGTCATCCCGGTCGACCAGTACTTCCCGAAGCGTAGCTACGGCATCGTCACCCGCAAGGGCAAGTTTCTGTCCGCGCCGTCGCAGCGCTTTATCGAAATCATGAATGAATGTTTTGGCAGGGATAAAGAATAGTGATGGGAAGTCTTGCGCCAGATTGTTGACAATTGTTTGCCAATTAGCATTGTTTTTCGCAATATTGGCCATTGAAAAACGGGTATTGTCTACAATCCGGCTCCATAATAATATTCGACAGATGACAAATGCTAGGCAATAAATCGAAGATCGAGGGGGTAGAACATGTCATACAAAAACGAATACCGGGCATCGATAGAGAATCCTGAGGCTTTCTGGGCCGAGAAAGCGCAGCAAATAGATTGGTATAAGCCCGCCAGCAAGGTGCTCAGCATCGACGAGCACGGCATACACCGCTGGTTTGCCGATGGTGAACTTAACACCTGCTACCTCGCCCTCGATTATCACGTCGACAACGGTCGCGGCGATCAGGCCGCGCTAATATACGATTCGCCGGTGACCCAGCAGCAGCAGAAATTCACCTACTCCGAGCTGCGCGAGCAGGTCGCGCGCTGTGCCGGGATGCTGCGGAATTTCGGCGTCGGCAAGGGCGATCGCGTCGTCATCTACCTGCCCATGATCCCCGAGGCGGTGATTTCGATGCTTGCCTGCGCGCGGCTCGGCGCCGTGCACTCGGTCGTATTCGGCGGTTTCGCTCCCCCGGAACTCGCGGTGCGCCTCGACGATGCGACGCCGAAGGTACTGCTGACCGCTTCCTGCGGCATCGAGATCAACCGCGTGATCGAATACAAGCCGATCATCGACGCGGCCATCGCAAGGGCCAGCCACAAGCCCGATACCTGCGTGGTGTTGCAGCGCCCACAGGCCCGGGCCGAATTGCAGGTCGGTCGCGATATCGACTGGCGCGAGGCCGTCGCTGCCGCCGAACCGGCCGATTGCGTTCCGGTAAGGGGCAGCGATCCGCTATATATTCTTTATACGTCGGGCACTACCGGCAAGCCCAAGGGTGTGGTGCGCGAAAACGGCGGTCACGCGGTCGCGATGAAATACAGCATGAGCGCGATCTATGATACCGAGCCCGGCGAGGTTTACTGGGCAGCCTCCGATGTCGGCTGGGTCGTCGGGCATTCCTATATCGTTTACGGCCCGCTGATTCACGGCTGCACGACGATTCTGTACGAGGGCAAGCCGATCATGACCCCGGATGCCGGTGCTTTCTGGCGGGTTATCTCCGAACACGGCGTCAAGGCGTTGTTTACCGCGCCGACCGCGTTTCGCGCGATCAAGAAGGAAGACCCGGAAGGCAAGCTGGCGGCAAACTACGACCTCTCCTGCCTGCAGACCATTTTCGCCGCGGGCGAACGACTCGATCCCCCGACCTACGAGTGGCTGTCGCAAACCTTCAAGGTGCCGGTGCTGGACCACTGGTGGCAAACCGAGACCGGCTGGGCGATCGCGGCCAACATGCACGGCCTGGAACCGATGCCGGTCAAGTCGGGCTCTTCGACGGTGCCGGTGCCCGGTTTCAACGTGCAGATACTCGACGAATCGGGCAAGCAGCTCGGTCCCAACGAGCAGGGCTTCATCGCGGTCAAGCTACCGCTGCCGCCAAGCTGCCTGACGACCATCTGGGGCGACGTCGAGCGATTCAAGGAAAACTACCTGCAGGCCTACCCCGGCTACTTCACCACCGGCGATGGCGGTTATTTCGACGCGGACGGTTACCTGTTCATCATGGGACGCGTCGACGACGTCATCAATGTCGCCGGCCACCGTCTGTCCACCGGCGAAATGGAAGAAGTGGTCGGCAAGCACCCGATGGTCGCCGAATGCGCGGTCATCGGCCGCCGCGACCAACTGAAGGGGCAGATGCCGATGGGTTTCGTCGTACTGAAAAATGCCGAGGGCGCGAAGCCCGAGCAAATCGTCGAAGAACTGGTACAGATGGTGCGCGAGGATATCGGCGCGGTCGCCGCGTTCAAGCAAGCCCTGGTGGTCGGGCGTTTGCCGAAGACCCGCTCCGGCAAGATCCTGCGCAAGACCCTGCGCGCGATGGTCGATGGAGACGAATACACGGTGCCGTCGACGATAGAAGATCCCGTCGTGCTCGACGAAATCAAGGCGCTGCTGTAGAACTTTACAAAAAAAGGCGAGTAAGGTAGCTGGGACTGGATTTATCCCACGGACACCCTAGTCTTAGATTCGAAAATGGGCTTCGTCATTAAAGTCCATTTCTAAATATCGAGGACTTTATCGGCCTGTTCGGTTTGTTGCGCCAATGCATCCATGGCGCTGCGTTCCGCGCCGTCCAGAGTTTCATCGTCCGCGAAACCCCTGGCATCCATGCAGGTGCCGCACAGCAATACTTTATCCTTTGCCATTTATGCGACGCAACATGCGCTCGGAATTGTAGTAACCAGCGGGTGCTTTTTGGCCGGCCCTGGCTGATACAACGGCATCCGAAATCAAGAATACGACGACATCGTGCTCGTGCTTGATTAGCGCATGCGCTAATCGCAATCCATGGTAGAGTCGCTCAGTTCCATATGGAGGGTCATTAATAATAAAACGCGTTTTATGATATCTCCCGCTTAATCGCGCCAACGCTCAAAGCAGAGGGCAATAAAACGCATAGCGGCTTGTTGGTCCGTCTGCATACGTATGTTATCTGCTCTGCCCGGGCGCATACTTTTCTATTACCTCTGCTTCGGTCATTTCGATTGTTTTATCAGCAAAGCTGTAAAAAGAAGGTTTTCTATCAACAAAAACTTGTAAGTCAAAATTGAAACTCCCTTGATTATCAAAGAGACCTGCTGGCATTTGATGTTCATTGATTTCTTTGAGCCGGTAGAATAAGTGACTACCGCATTTCTTGCAAAACCCTCGCTCCGCCCAGTCAGAAGAATTGTAGACAGTAATATTCTCTTCTCCCTCAAATGCGACTTCTGTCCCACAACTAACGGCCATCAGGGGCCCGCCACCCCATCTCCTGCACATGCCGCAATGACAAGCGGCCACGTTATTATTTATGTTCTCTGCAGTAAATTTTACAGCGCCACAAAGGCATCGTCCTTTTCCTTTAGTCATTTCTCCTCCAACATTTCAATCTTGTACGAACACATAACAGCTCATTTAGAAGCTTTTCAGCCTTCTAATATATATTGGAG
>JAOTUD010000358.1 GCA_029864065.1 Gammaproteobacteria bacterium
ACCATCCAGATGGGCATCCCGATGGCGCGTATCGAAATCCTCGACAGCGCCTACATGAAAGCCATCAATGCTTACAGTAAGACCGACTACCCCGAACTCGACACCCTGTTCCTCGAATTCCACGGCACCCGCGCCGGCGTTGCCGAGCAGGTGCAGATGTTCGACGAGATTTCCCGGGAGTTCGGCGCCTCGGGCTTCCAGTGGGCGGAACGGGAGGAAGACCGCAACCGGCTCTGGCGCGCGCGCCACGACGCCTACTATGCCGGCCTCGCGGTGCGCCCGGGCTCGCGGGGGTATGTCACCGACGTCTGCGTGCCGATTTCACGACTCGCGGATTGCATCGCCGAAACCCAGGCGGATATCGCCGCGTCTGGCTGCTTTGCGCCGATCGTGGGTCATGTCGGCGACGGTAATTTTCACTCGACGATATTTTTCGACCCCGACGACGCCGAAATGCTGGCGAAGGCGCGCGAGCTCGACCAGCGCATGGTGCACCGCGCCCAGCAAATGGGCGGCACCTGCACCGGCGAGCACGGCATCGGCATCGGCAAGCTCAAGCACATGCGCAACGAACACGGCGACGCTGCGATCGGGGTCATGCAGACGATCAAGGCGGCGCTCGATCCGCTCAACATCATGAACCCCGGCAAGGTCGTCGATTGCTAGATCGACTCGATCGCCAGCTCGACGACGTGTCGCTGTAGTTCGGGGTAGAACTCGAAAAAGCCCTCGCAAATCAGGTCGTGATGGCGCTGCAGATCTTCGATGGCGTTGTCGAAGCGATTTTCGAACCGGATTCTCGCGGCGACGCGATCCAGCGATTCGGCGACGGCGTCGAGTTCGCGGTAAGAACCAAACCAGTCGTACTCGATCATGCGCTGCGTCACGCGCTTCATCTGCTCGCCCGGCATCAACTCGCGCCCCGCCGACATGCGCCGGTATAGTTCGCCGATCAGTGATTCCAGATGGCGTTGCTCGAATTCCTGCCAGTGGCTGATCAGCAGGTGGTCGAAGTAAATATCGAGCGCGATGCCGGCGAAGCGCCGGCGCTCGCGGCTGAAGCCGCGCTTCATTTCCCGGACCCGCGGATGCGCGTCGGTAAAGCGATCGACCGCGCGGTGATTCTGCAAGCCCGCCCATACCGCGGGCGGCAGCGATACCGGGTCTACCCCGCGCGCGAAGTCCCCGAGCAGGTTGCCAACGGCCGATTCCAGCGTCGGTTGCGACAGCACCAGGTGCGCAAAATGATTCATGCCACCTACTATAAATCAAAATTACCCGTTACCGCGATCGAGAAAAATGATTTGCGGGTGCTATCGTCCTGCGCTTTAATTCACCGATTATCCAGGCTCCAGGAGTTGTCATGTCGATTTCAGTCGTCGATGCCCACGAAAAATCGACCCGTTCGGATCCACACTACGATGACCGCGCCAATCTCGCCGCGGTGTTTCGCATGACGGCGCGACTCAATATGCACGAGGGCGTTGCCAACCATTTCAGCTATGCCGTTTCCGACAACGGCAGCCGTTTCCTGATCAATCCCTTCGGTCGCCATTTCTCGACGCTCTGCGCGAGCGACCTGCTGCTGCTCGACGCCAACGACGACGCGATGATGGACCAGCCCAACCGGCCCGATCCGACCGCCTGGGCGATACACGGCGCGATGCATCGCAACGCGCCACAGGCCCGCTGCGTGCTGCACGTGCATTCGAAATACGCGACGGTGCTGGCTTCGATACAGCAGGACGGCCTGCCGCCGATCGACCAGAACACGATGCGCTTTTTCAAGCGCGTCTCGATCGACGACGGCTTTGGCGGCATGGGCCTCGGCGACGAGGCCGAACGCCTGACCACGACGCTCGGAGATAACCGCATCCTGCTGATGGGCAACCACGGCGTCATGGCCGTCGGCAAAACCATCGCCCACGCCTTCGACGAGCTCTATTACTTCGAACGCGCCTGCGAAACTTATATCACCGCGTTGATGACGGGCACAGCCCTGCGCACCGTCAGCGACGAGATCGCCGAAAAAACGGCGCAGCAATGGGAGGATTACGTGCACGGGATCGGCCTCGCCGATGCTCACCTGCGCGAGCTGCGCGCAATCCTCGATCGCGAGGAGCCCGACTATAAACTCTAGCCAGGAACCCGGACCGGACTGGCGGCGCGTTGGGCCCGCCGACGAACTCGATGAAGAAGACGTGATGCCGTTCGAATTCAACAGCCGCGAGTACGCGATTTATCACACCCGGGACGGCTTCTTCGCCAGCGACGGCATGTGCACGCACGAGCAGGAGCCGCTCGCCGACGGCATCGTTATCGACAATGTGATCGTGTGCCCGCTGCACCAGGGGCGATTCGACGTGCGTACCGGCAAGGCGCTGAGTGCGCCAGTTTGCGGCGACCTGCAAACCTTCCCGGTACAGATCCGCGACGGTGATATCTATGTCCAGATTCCCTATTAGCCTTCAGGCATCGATGGTTACTGAAGTTGGTGCGAACCGCGACTTGTATTCGCAAGCCTGCCGGATCAATATCCCCGTAAATTCTTGCAGCGTCTCGAGGAAATCATGAGCGAAATTTTTGGCCGCCAGACCCGGGCCGGGCTCGTCGGGTTACCCGTCGCGGAGTCACTCGACATCGATGCGGGAACGATGGACTGGCAGGATTGCGGCGCAGAGGGTTTCTACATCAAGCCCCTGCTCGAAGACGGGTCGGCGGGGATGCGCACCTGGCTGATGAAAGTCGGCGCCGGGGCATTTTCGCCGTTGCACGCGCACGACGAATTCGAACAGATCTACGTGCTGGAGGGGTCATTCTACGACCAGCACAAGTCCTACGGCCCGGGGGAATTTATCGTCAGGGCGCCCGGCGCGATGCACAGCGCCGGCAGCGAAGACGGGGCGATCGTACTGCTGTTCTACTCTCCGAAAACCGGCGGCTGACGGTCGCGCCTTCGGTGGAATCCGCATGGCACCCGATAATCCGTCAGCAACCTAAAATTGCAGGACTAGCCTAAGAACGAAAATACGAGATCTCGAGATACCTGCGCCGGTACCGTCTACCGGGAAAGCGAACCCCTGAAATTCTTCCTTGACCGACCTAGTTCGACCTATTCTGTTGAAAAACTCGAAAAAAATGGAGGGCTGGTTTTCTGCAGAATGCCAAAACAATCTGAACTCCGCAGGTAATCCCCCCATTAATAGCAGTGCCTGTTTGTAGAATCCTTATGCAGCAAGTTCCAGCTTCTGTTTAGGGGTAATGCCACCCAGCGCCATGTTCGGTCTTCCATTGTTGTATGTCCAGAGCCACCTGGTTGCATAATCCTGAACGGATGCAATCGAGTCGAATAGATACTGGTTCAACCAGTCATATCTGACCGTTCGGTTGTATCGTTCGATGTAAGCATTCTGCTGTGGCTTTCCGGATTGGATGTATTGCAGCAGAATACCGCGTTTCCTGGCCCATGATTTCAGCGCCTGGCTGATGTATTCCGGACCGTTGTCGCAACCAATCGATCTGGGCTTGCCGCGCCATTCGATAATCCGGTCCAGGCACCGGATCACGCGTTCAGCCGGTAATGAAAAATCAGCCTCGATACCCAATCCCTCACGATTGAAATCATCGATGACGTTGAGTAATCGGAGGCTGCGGCCATCGACAAGTCCGTCGTGCATGAAGTCCATCGACCAGGAATCATTGACAGTCTCGGGCACCACCAGCGGCTCTGGTTTTTCCCGAATAATCCGCTTCTTCGGTTTGATTCGCAGATTGAGCTCCGATTCGCGATATCTGCGGTAAACCCGCTTGTGGTTCCGTAGATAACCTTTCACATTGCGTAAAAACAGGAAGCACAGTCCAAATCCCCAGTTCTTCTGGTTGTGGGTTAACCGGATCAGCCAGTCGGCGATCAACTCGTTTTCCTCTGCAAGCCTGGCGTGGTAGCGATAACAGGTTTCGCCGATTGAAAACGTCTCGCAGGCCAGCCGGATACTGATGTCATACTCCTCGACCACTCTTCTCGCCATCTCCTTCCGTTGAGACGGCTTTACCACTTTCCCTCGTGGGCCTCCTCGCGGATTTCCGATTTCAGTTTTTCCTCGGCGCACATCTTTTTAAGCCGACGGTT
>JAOTUD010000359.1 GCA_029864065.1 Gammaproteobacteria bacterium
TCGTTAACCTGATGTCATTCCCGCGCAAGCGGGAATCCTGGCTACCTGGTCAGGATACCGGCTTCGCGTTCGAATTTTTTGACGAGGATGCCCTCGTCACCGCAGCAGCTGGCCGCGCAGCGCTTGACCTCGTCGAGCGCGTTGGCGTCGAGCTCCAGCCAGGCCGAAACCGGCACGTTCTCGGTCGCGCAGTCGCAGGAAATATCGGTATGCGCGTAAACATGCTCGAGGCCCGCCGCGCGTCCCGCCTCCGCCGCCTGCTCGATGATGGCGTTATCGGTGGCGGGCAGGTGCGACAGCTTGTAGGCCGGGAAAAACTTCGTCACGTGCCAGGGGCTGTCGGCGCCGAGGTTGTCGTGAATCCACTCGGCGATGCCTTTCAATTCGTCGAGGTTATCGTTCCTGGTCGGAATCACGTTGGTGCGCGTCTCGACGTGAATGCCGAGATCGGCCGCCTTCCTGATCGATCCCAGCACCTGCTCCACGCTGCCGACCGGGCAGATGTCGCGGTAGAACTCGGCCGACAGGCTCTTGATGTCGGAGCACAGCACGTCGATATGCGGCGCCATGACTTCGAGCGCCTCGTCGGTGACGAAGCTGTTCGAAACGTATACGGTAAATAACCCCGCCTCGTGCGCGAGTTTCGAGACATCGAGCACGTACTCGAGCCAGACCGCGGGCTCGGAATAGGTAAACGCGATGCCGTCGACCCCGTGTTTGAGGGCGGTTTCGACAATCTGCCCGGGACCAGTCCAGGCCTCGGTCGATTGTCCCCGCGCGAGCTTGTCGAGCGCGTCGACGCCCCAGGATATCTCGAGGTTGTGGCAACCCTTGCAGCGAAAATTGCAGCCGAAGGAACCGATCGACATGACGCGGCTGTCCGGGCGGTAGTGATAAACCGGCTTGTTGCGAATCGATTCGACCTCGATCGCCGAGATGATGCCGTAGGACAGGTTGTAAAGCTTGCCGTTACGGTTGACGTGCGCCTGGCAGAAACCGCGCTGGCCGTGGCGCAGGCGGCAGCGCCACAGGCACAGGTTGCAGACCACGTCGCCGTTGTCGAGCGGCTGCTGCAGCATGGTTTCCACCAGTTGATAACGGTCGGGCTGGTGCGAGTCGGGCATCGGGATGGCTACTCAGGTTGGCGCAGGATGGTCAATGTAGCCTAAATTCAATGCCGGCGCAAAGCGCTGCGCCGGCTTCAGGATTTTTTGAGAAACTTTTTCGCGAACTTGTCCGCCGGCAGCGGCTCGGAGACGTAGATTCCCTGCATCGTGTTGCAGCCTACGCCCTTGCACAGCGACTCGTGCCACTCGGTTTCGACGCCCTCGGCGACGACGTCGAGGCCGAAACCGTGCCCGACCAGCGTGATCGCCTGGATGATGATCAGGTCGTCCTTGTTGCTCGGCGCCTCGTGCACGAAGCTCTGGTCGATCTTGATGCCCGACAGCGGCAGATGCTTGAGGTAGCTCAGCGACGAAAAGCCGGTGCCGAAGTCGTCAATCGAAATATGCACGCCGGCGTTGTGCAGCACCGACAGCGCTTTGATAACCTGCTCGGTCGAATCGAGCAGGATATTCTCGGTGATCTCGATGCCGATCTGGCTGGGCTTCAGGTTTTTACGGCGCATCGTTGGCAGGAAACTGTAAAGCACGCCCTTTTCGGCAAAGTCCTTGCTCGACAGGTTGATATCGACGCGCACCGTTTCGTAACCTTCCTCGGTCCACTGAATCACGTGGCGGCAGGCTTCCTCCAGCACCCAGCTGCTGATGTCGTTGATCAGCCCGGTGCGCTCGGCGATGCGGATGAAATCGGCCGGGCTCACTTTTTCGCCTTCATCCTGCGGCCAACGGATCAACGCCTCGCAGGACTCGACGCTGTTATTGTCGAGATTCACCTGCGGCTGAAAATGCAGCTCGAGGCGGTTGTCGTTCAGGGCCTCGCGCAAATTGGTTTCCACCCACTGCGAGTACTGCAGCTCCATGTTCATCTCGGCGTTGAAAAACTGGTAGCCGTTGCGGCCGTCGGCCTTGGCGCGGTACATCGCGAGGTCCGCGTTCTTCAGCAATTCCGACGGGTCGTCGCCGTCCTCGGGGTAAATGCTGATGCCGATGCTGGTGGTCACCTGCACATCGGCGGTCGGCAGCGAGAAGGCCGGCTTGAAGCTCGCGATAATTTTTTCGGCGACGTAGATCACGTCGGAACGGTTCTCGACGTTGGACATGATCATGACGAACTCGTCGCCGCCGAAGCGCGCCAGCAGGTCGTAATTGCGGGTGACGTCGGAAACGCGGCCGGCGGCTTCCCTGAGCAGCGCGTCGCCGGTTTCGTGCCCGTACATGTCGTTGATTTCCTTGAAGTGGTCAAGGTCGAAAAACAGCGTCGCGAGCATTTTCTTGCCACGCACGCTTTCCTCCAGCTTGCGCGAGAAATCGGCCTGCAACAGGTAACGATTGGGAAGGTTGGTCAGCTGGTCGTAGGCGGCGATCTGGTGCAGGCGCTCTTCGGCGCTCTTGCGATCGGCGATTTCGATCACGAGGCTGCGCTCGCGCTCGCGCAGGCTGTACAGCAGCCGGTTCGAGGTCAGCCAGGCCAGCGCCAGTACGACGATGACGCCGCCGAGCATCAGCGCGAGGTCGTTGACGATATCGTCGACCAGGCGCCGATAGAAAACCGGGTTCGCGTAAACCTTGAGGATCGCGGCCAGCTCTCCCGTGTTGTGGATGAATATCGGGTTTTCGCTGGTGATGCATTCGCTGCAGTCGGTGGCGCCGACGCTGATGTTGACCATGTCGTAATCCGCCGGAAACACGTCGTAGTCGACCTCGAGCGCGATGCCCCGGTACAGCGTCTCGCCGGTGCTCGGGTCGTTGATCAGCAACATCTCGTTGATGGCGTTGTGGATGACCGAGATGTCGGTTTTGCCGCTGATAATCTGAAACTGCGACTCGATCGCGCGCGCATGCGACGCCGCGAGCACGCGCGCGTTCGACTCGGCCTCGTTGACCAGGCGTGGGCGGACGTCGTAATGCCAGTTCCACAGCGTGATGCCGATAATCAGCACTCCCATACCGATAAACAACAGCATGGATCGAAATTCCATGGACGGAGCGAAGTTCTTGATGAAGTCTTTTTTACTCATGTTTCACCGCGATGCGCAGAAAAAACGCTTTCATATAAATATTGGATTGTTTCAGAGAGGTCATGTTGACCATGGGCAGCACCTTGTCGGTGACCCGGAAACCCGTCATGGCGCCGCGCTTGACGTCGCCCTCGAACGGGGAGAATAAAAGCACCCGTTCGCGTTGTGCGAATTCGACCAGGTCAGCGAATTCGTCATCCAGGGGTTCGGCGAGAAAAATCGCGCTGGTGGGCTCGAGTTCGGTTGCCAGCAGGTCGGCAATCGATATGGGCTCGACCCGGACCTCGTGATTACGGATCCTGTCGATCTTGGCCAGCGCCGCCTTCAGTTGCCCGGCCACGTGATTATTGATGCGATACACCAGGTAGATGGTCACGGCTTGCCCGTCGTTGTTGGCCAGCCTCTGGTTCGCCGCGACCACCGCGGGCAGCATACCGATACCGATTTGCAGTCTCGGCGACAGGGTTTCCTGCGCCAGCGTCGGTGTGCCGAACAGCGGCAGCAGCAACAGCAGCGCGACGACAGCCCTGAACGCTATTCTTAACACGACGAATTAACGCTCCTGGACTTCATGGCTGGTAGACGAGCCGCGCCCAGATCGTCACGCCGTCGCTGTAGGGATAGTCCCCGGGGTAGGTGTCGACGGGCGCGGGGTGTTTCAATTCCTCGTCGAGCAGGTTATGCAGGCCCACGCGAAAATCGAGGCCGGGAATATCGAGAAAGTTTTGCGTGCGCAGCGTGATATCGGCCTGGATAGTCTGTTCGAAATCGGGGCGCGTGTCGTTCGCCTCGCGCGCGCGGTCCGCGATGCTGTTGAGCTGCAGGTGAATCGTGGTCAGGGGCAACAGCCGGTGCTCGGCGCCGAGCTTGAACATCCACGGGGCGGCGCCCGGCAGGTCCCCGTCGGCATAGTCCTGCAGCGACAGGCTGGCGTTGAAGCTCCAGTCGGTGCCGATCGACTGCTCGATTTCGAGCTCGTAGCCGCG
>JAOTUD010000360.1 GCA_029864065.1 Gammaproteobacteria bacterium
CCTGTTCGACGGCCTGCTTGCCGGGCGCGAAGCCGATTCGCGCCGGCTGCTGCTGGTTCCGGGGAATCGATCCTGGTCCTATGCCGACGTCGTCGCCCTGAGCGGACGACTCGCCAACCTGCTGCGGCAATACGGGGTCGAGCCCGGCGACCGGATCGCGGTGCAGGTCGACAAGTCGGTAGCCGCGATCGCGCTCTACCTCGCGACGGTGCGCGCCGGCGCCGTGTTCCTGCCGCTCAACACCGCTTACACGCGCACCGAGGTCGGTTATTTCCTCGACGATGCCGAGCCGGCGCTGTTCGTTTGCAGCCCCGCGCGCGCGGCGGAATTCGACGGCATCGACGCCAGGATCGCGACCCTCGACGGCGGCGCCGGCGGCAGCCTGGTGCAGGCCGCTCGGGACCTGTCATCGGAGTTTGCCAATGTCGCCCGCGGGCCCGACGACCTCGCCGCGATCCTGTATACGTCGGGGACGACCGGGCTTTCCAAGGGCGCGATGCTGAGCCACGACAACCTGTTGTCCAACGCGCTAACGCTGGTCGATTACTGGCAATTCAGCGAAAATGACGTGTTGCTGCACGCATTGCCGATATTTCATACCCACGGCCTGTTCGTCGCCACCAACGTCATCCTGATTTGCGGCGGCTCGATGATCTTTCTGCCGCGATTCGACGTCGACGCGATGCTCGAACAGCTGCCGCATGCCACCTCGCTGATGGGCGTGCCGACCTTTTACACGCGCCTGCTCGCCGACGATCGCTTCGACCGCGGCCTGGTCGCGCATATGCGCCTGTTCGTGTCGGGCAGCGCGCCGATGCTCGCCGAAACCCATGTCCAGTTCGAGCAGCGCACCGGGCACCGCATCCTCGAGCGCTACGGCATGACCGAAACCAACATGAATACCTCCAATCCCTACAGCGGCGAACGTCGCGTCGGCAGCGTCGGCTTGCCGCTGCCCGGCGTCGAAATCAGGGTCACCGACCCGGAAAGCGGCGCCGAACTGGACCGGGGTGCAACCGGCATGATCGAGGTGCGCGGCCCCAATGTCTTCGTCGGTTACTGGCGCAAGCCCGAAAAAACCGCCGAGGAACTGCGCGCCGACGGATTTTTCGTCACCGGCGACATGGGCATGGTCGACGCCGATGGCTACCTGCATATCCTCGGGCGTGAAAAAGACCTGGTCATATCGGGTGGCTACAACATTTACCCGAAGCAGATCGAAACCGAGATCGACGCGCTCGACGGGGTCGTCGAATCGGCCGTGTTCGGCATTCCCGACGCGGACCTCGGCGAGGTGGTTGCGGCCGCGGTGGTGCTCGAACCCGGCGCGGCTCTGGACCAGGCACAACTGATCGGCGCGCTACAGTCCGGGCTTGCCCGTTTCAAACTGCCGCGCAAGGTCGTTTTCATCGATGAATTGCCGCGCAACGCGATGGGCAAGGTGCAGAAAAACAGCTTGCGACAGACCTATGGATGAATTGATCGGGAAGAGCGCCAGCGAAATCGTCGCCCTGCTGCACTCGGGGGAACTCACCGTCGAGGATACGCTCGCCGCGCTCGAGGCGCGTATAGCCGAAGTGGATGGCGACGTCAACGCGTTGCCGACGCTGTGTTTCGAGCGCGCACGCGCGCACGCGCGCGCACGCGATTATGGCGCTACGACGCTGGGCGGGATTCCGGTTGCGATCAAGGATCTCGAGGACGTCGCCGGCGTGCGCACCACCTACGGTTCGATGGTGTACGAGCACCATATTCCGGACCAGTCCGATCTGCTGGTGGAGCGGATCGAGGCCAATGGTGGCATCGTCTACGCCAAGTCGAACACGCCCGAGTTCGGTTCCGGCGGCAATACTTTCAACGACGTTTTCGGTGCGACCCGCAATCCTTACGACCTCGGGCGCAGCGCTGGCGGATCGTCGGGCGGCGCCGCCGCGGCGCTCGCCACCGGCTGCGCGTGGCTCGCGCAGGGTTCGGACCTGGGCGGCTCGTTGCGCACGCCGGCGAGTTTTTGCGGCGTCACCAGCCTGCGGCCGTCACCGGGACTGATCGCATCGAGCCCCGGTCAGCAACCCTTCGAGGTATATGCCCAGAAGGGACCGATGGCGCGAACCATCGTCGACCTCGCGCTGTTCGCCGATGCGATGGCCGGCTTCGAGGCGCGCGCCGGGTTGACCAAATCCCACCCACAGGGCGAATTTCGCGACGCCGCCGCGCAACCGCGCAAGCCGCGCCGCATCGCGTTCAGCGAGGACCTCGGCTTCGCCGACACGTCCGCCGAAGTAGCCTCGATATGCGGCGCGGCGATTGCCCGGCTGGAGCGGGAAAATATCGAGATCGTAACGGCGCATCCGGATCTCGGCATGGCCGACCGCGCTTTCGATGCGCCGCGTGCGTTCGGCTACGCGCTGTCTTACGGCGACGATCTGCAGCGGATACGCGACGTCATCAAGCCGGAAAACGTCTGGAATATCGAGCTGGGCATGCAGCTTGGCAACGACGAAATCCTAGATTCGATGGCGGCGCAGGGGCAGATCTTCGACAACGCGTCGCGTTTCATGCAGGACTATGACTTGCTCATCTGTCCCGCCAGCATCACGACTGCTTACCCGGTCGAGGAACGCTACCCGGGCTACGCCGACGGGCTCGAATACCCAGAGTACTACCGCTGGCTTGCCATCGTCTACGCGATCACGATGACGACCCTGCCGGTGATTACCATTCCCTGCGGCAAGAGCGCCGGCGGGTTGCCGGTCGGGATACAGCTGATCGGCAAGCCACATGGCGAGCGCGAATTATTCAGTTATGCGAGCTATCTCGAGCAGGTGTTCGGCTGGGATCCGCTGCAGCGGATCTGACGCGGTTATAGCGGTTAGCATGCGGTTAGCAGTCGGCCCGATGCAGGCTTGCGCCGAATCGAAAACGGGGCATGCGTTCAGGCCGCGGTCCAGCCGCCGTCGACCATCAGGTTGGCGCCGTTGACATAAGTGCATTCGTCGCTCGCCAGGAATAGCGCGGCGCTGGCGACATCGGCGGGCTTGCCCAGGCGCCCGAGGGGCGCAGCGGCCATCGGCGTGCGCGAGCGCGCATAATTCATCGACGCTGCGTCTATCGCATCGCTGCGGCCGGTCAGGATTTTCCCGGGCGCGACCGCGTTGCAGACGATTCCCTGGGCCGCATAATCGGCCGCGATCTGTCGCGTGATGTATACCGCACCAGCCTTGCTGACGCCATAGGCGATATCGCCGGGGCAGGCGATCATGCCGTGCTGCGACGAAATGTTGACGATGCGCCCGCGGGCCTCGCCGATCGGTTCCTGGGTCAGCATTTGCTGCACGGCCCGTTTGCAGCCGTTGAACACGCCGCGCAGGTTGACCGCCATGACCCGGTCCCAGTCGTCCTGGGTGGTTTCGAGCAGGTTGCTGCCGGTATAAATGGCGGCGTTATTGACCATCACGTGCAACGCGCCGAACTCGTCGATGGTTTTCGTTACCGCCAGGTCGAGTTCGTTCCAGTTCGATACGTCGACCTCGTGGGCGGTGGCGTTGCCCCCGGCATTGCGGATGCAATCCAGCGTGGGTTCGCCGCCTTCGATCGGATCGGCGCGTGGATCGAGTATGATCACGCGCGCGCCCTCGCGGGCAAACCGGATCGCGATCGCCCGGCCGATGCCGGAGGCGGCCCCGGTGACGATGCAGACCCGTTCCTGCAGGCGCTTCAAAGACATGTTCTTCTCCTCGTCGAAGGTTGGTGCTAAATTATTTCAGACATTCACCCGATGGCAAACGATGTCGCATGGTTACGCTGCAGTCATTTTTCCTGGCGCTGGTCGCCGGGATTCTTGTTTACCTGATCGCGGACGGCGTATTGACCGGCTCGGTCTGGATCAAGGGCGCGCGCACCGGGATTGTCAATTTCAGGAAATGGGCGCACAAGCGAGGCCGCGACGACGAGCCGTTCTCGTACTGGTTTACAATGGCATTCTACAGCATGGCGTTGTTACTCATTGTGTGGCTGCTCGTATCCGGTTGATCCATGACCTGTGTCGCCGCAGGCTATTCGCCCCTATAATGGAAACTGCATTTACGATGCTCCGCCATTTAAATTCAGGGCCCTGGCCCCC
>JAOTUD010000361.1 GCA_029864065.1 Gammaproteobacteria bacterium
GTCGGCGCCCTGGTGTGCGCTGCCCTGCCAGCCGATGTGGTCATTGCCCTTATGGCAGTTGGTGCACATCCGGTTTTGCTTTTCGACCGGCACCTCGGAGCCTGGTCCGAAGGCCAGGATCGGCGGACGCTCCTGGCCGGGGCGGACCTTGCCCGTATGTCCGCCTTTCTCGATGACTTCAGCCATGGCTTCCGGCCCACCGATGCCGGGCCCGTGGCAGGCTTCGCACTGCAGACCGGCAAACGGTGAACGCTTGTCGCCCTGCTGTGCGTGCTTCGATTTGAAGATATCGAATACCGGGTAATCGTCGTCCTCGTCATGGCACTTGAGGCAGGTGTCTGCGCCCTTATCGGTATAGGTTCCCGGTTGGATCGTCGCCTCGATACTGGCGTCGCCTTCCCGGGCCACTTCGGCAGCATCAACGGCGACACAGGCAAACAGCAGCAGTGTCAGCGACAGCAGCAGCGACGGATATTTATTTTTCATGTAACCGTCCAATAAAAGGATCTCGCGCTACGATCTTAAACACCCTTTTGATACAGGTCGCTTTCCATGCCCGGGCTGCTTTAACTGGGCTCCCGGTTTTCCCGGCAATCAGGACATGAAACATGGCGGCCGTTTAATCCAGCCCGTGGACCGCTTCGACGTCGAAACTGCGGCCGGGTCCATGGCAGATCGAGCAGGTTTCGAAGTTCCCGTCGACCATATTGGTGACATCGCCCTGGGTTTTATCGAATACGGCACCACCGGGGAGTATCATATGCGCCTGCGCAACCGCACTGTCGTGACAGGCCGAACAGGCCGCAGCGGTCGGGCTGATTCTCAGATCATCCGCCTGGTCGTTTAACGAGTCACCGTAAACAACAGGATCGAGATTTGTCGCATCGGCGGCTGGCGTGGCCGCGACGGATGACGATTGCAGTCCGCTCAGCGTCGGCGCTTCCCAGCTGTCCTCCAGCACATAGGTACCCGGCAGGTGACAGGTTTCGCAATCCTGCAGGATACCCGGGAAACGAACAAGACTGAAATCGTCGCGCCTGACCTGGATGCCATTTTTACGGAAACCGTAGCCTTCGATCATTCCGCTAGTGGCCGGATCATCTCTGCGCGCCGCATGAATTCCGTGGATCAGACGCTTGAAATCCGCGGACTCCTGGGTCTTGCCGTCGAGGCAGCTTGCCATCGGGTAGAGTATGTTCCCGGTCACGAGCCCATCATCCGTCCCCTTGGGACGCGCGCGATTGGCGGGATAAGGCAGCGCCGCGCAGGGGCCGCTATTAAAATTATTGTTATAGCTGATGTCGGTCAGGCTGGGATTGTGACACATGACACACAGTCGCGGCTCGTCGGTGCGATTGCCGCCGTGCAGGCTGAGCTGGTCATGACACTGGTTGCACTTGTCGATATCGACGACATCGCGCCGGGGTGTCAGGGTGCCGGTAATCACGAAGTCCCTGACCGCGCTCCTGACAGCCATCCTGTCGCTACCGTCCGGCAACGACAGGTGCCCTTCCAGGGCGACGCGACCGGTACCGACAGCACCGGACGGCAGCGCCGACTGCTTGGTCACGGTATAGATGTTGGCGGCCATCGAACATATCCAGTCGCCATCGACAACCGTCACTCCGTCGCAGGTAATCAGTATGCCGTCGTCAATCACGTCGAGCCGTATCGGCTGGGCCGGGGTCGGCGCCGATGCCGGCGTATATCCTGACCCGGTGGCTGGCGTCGAAGCCACGTTGTTGAAGTCGGCGTTCGCACCGCTGTCGAAGATGCTCCAGGCAACCTGCAGCTGCAAACCGGTATCGCTCGCCTTGAAAACCGGGTTCGACATGGCATTGCCTGCCGCAATATCGTAGGGGATTCCGGTATTCGGATCGGTTACCGAGAATTGTATACTCGGCGTATCCCCTCCCGTTACATCGATAACATTCAACTGGTAATTTTTGGCCTCCGCCTTACCCGGAATGGTATGCGCTTGCTCGACGCTGCCGAAAATGGTGGGAATATGACAATTAATACAATTGACGTTATCGGTCATGATGCCGCCGGAATGGCCGGCCGGATCATTGGCGCCCCAGGCCGACCCGTCGATGGCGAAATCCTTGTCGTCATGACAGGAGCCGCAGGCCTGCATGCTTAGCTCGGTTTTCCAGTTGTCGCCATCCGCGGTATCGGCACCATCATGGCACTTGGCGCAGTTGCGGATATCCTGCGGGTAGGCCACCGTCGAGTAGTCGTGACCGCCGATCTGGTACGGGTTTCCGCTCGGCAGGTCCTCGCCGCGGTGGATCTTGTGAATCATGACCTTGAAATCCGCGGTATTCCCGTTTGGATCCCAGGTGCCCGGGTTATGACAGGTGACGCAAAACTGCGTCTCGACCCGGGAGCCGTGTATCCTGAGCTGGTTGTGGCACTCGTTGCAATTCCCGGTTTTGACGATCTCGCGTGAAAAAATGCTACTCGTGGCACCGTCCGCAGGACGGAAGGTATAAACCGCGTTCTCCGGCGGCAGGCCATCGATGATGGAGTGCCCGAGCTGAATGACGACGCGATGGCTCAGGTTCGGATTGTAGGATACATCGAGCGGATTACCGTCGGCATCGGTGCAGGGCGCCGGACAACTGGCCGCGGTCAGGTCTGTCGCGAAGGTGTAGGTATAGCTTCCGTCGCCATGATCAACCAGGGCGCCCAGGGGATAACCGGGCCGATCACGTTCCTGAGATGCTTGCATGGCACCGTTGCTCGAGCGGTTGATATAGCTCTGCCAGACACTCGGATCGAGGTTTGCGCCGGGCGTCAGCTTGGCGATGCTGAATCTCAGGTCGCTAGTGGTCAGGCCGACGAACGGCAGGTTGTTTTCGTCTTCGACGCTGAAATCGACGACCGGTGCGCTATTGACGGTCACGCCGTCGATGGTAATTTCGAGCGCGGTCGCGGAAAACGTCGGATTGATGCCGGGCCCCGGCGGACCCGCGAGGCCCGCAGGGCCCTGCTCGCCCCGATTGCCATCACAGCTTGCTGACGCGACCGCGACGACGGCAATTGCCAGCAACCATTTTATTCTCGGCAAGATAACATAATGTCGCATCGCGATCTCCGCAATCAATTAAGGTATTTCAAACGTAATAATAACAGAATGTCATTTTTAATTTTTTCCGGATACATCTAAACACATCCAATTTCAAACTAATTAAACATACAATGCGCCATATTGATATATATCAATTAATTTTGATATAAGATTGGGTAGATCTATTTTCGTCTGCAGCAATCTCGCGTAACATAATCCACTAATAAATCCTGAGATCAAGGAAACAACAATGAGAGCATCTACAAGAAAAATCCTGTCAACATTCGCAACGGCCGCCGTAACCAGTGGCCTGATAGTCTTCAACGCCACGGCATCCGACCTGGATACGCTGGTAAAAGGCTGTGCAAACTGCCACGGCAAGGACGGCGCCAGCACCGAATCCACGGTGCCGATCATCGGCGGCATTTCCGAACAGTACGTCATCGACAGCATGGCCATCTACAAGGATCGCGATCGCCCCTGCATCGAGGCCGAATATGTCGAGGGTCCCGACAAGGGTAAAAAGACCGACATGTGCAAGATTGTGGACGAACTGAGCGAAGGCGATATCGAAGCGCTGGCGAAATTCTATGCCGGCAAGACATTCGTGCGCGCGAAGCAGGAATTCGATCCGGCAAAAGCCGCAAGCGGTCAGAAAATTCATGACAGCAACTGCGAGAAATGTCATGCAGACGGCGGCAGTTCGGCAGAGGACGATGCCGGCGTGCTCGCGGGACAATGGATACCCTACCTCGAGCAGACTTTCAAATCCTACGCCTCTGGCGAGCGTATCATGCCGAAAAAGATGAAGCCGAAGATGGAAAAACTCTCCGACGAAGATATAAAGAACCTGATCCATTACTACGGCAGCCTGCAATAGCGCGCTGCCGGGCGACCCGGTCAAACGGGGTTCGATCGAATAATCCGAAGCATAACAACAAGGATAAGAAATGAACGATTCCGACCAACGGGAAAAACCCCCGGAGCCCGAGCAGCCCCCGCGCTGGAAAAAGTTGTGGAAACAGCCGCGCGCGCGTTA
>JAOTUD010000362.1 GCA_029864065.1 Gammaproteobacteria bacterium
ACCCAGTACGCGCTTGCACAGTTGATCGAGAAGTCTGACGACAGCTCCGCTTCTCGCAGCGAGGCACGGCGCTGGTATGAACAATCCGCGGCTCAGGGTCATCGGCTCGCCGCTGCGAAACTCGAGCAGTGGGGTAAATCCTCGGGCGCTGCGGATCTGCAGATTAGCCGGGCAGGCGTGTTCGATGCGATTCAGCATAACGATGCAGCCCTGATCGATACCCTGGTTTCGAAAGGCTATGATTTGAACCTGTCCGATTCGCAGGGAAATACGACCGTCATGGCGGCATTACTGGCGGGGTGGCCGCGATTGGCGCGAACCTTGATTGCCAATAGCAGCCAGCTCGACCAGGCGAATTCGCAGGGGACTCGTCCCTTGCACATGGCGTCCACACGTAACTACCAGGGTATTGTCAGGATCTTGCTCAACGCCAACGTGGGTGTCGACGAGCCCGATTCCCGCGGCGAAACCGCGTTAATGCTCGCCGTCAAGAACGAAAACATCGAAATCGCCAGGATGTTGCTCGATAAGGGAGCAAAATACGATCTGATAAATAACAAGCAAAAATCGGCTGTCGATTTCGCCTATGCTGGTGACAATCCCAAAGGCAGGGCCTTGTTTGCCAGCTACGGGATCAAACCCAGGGCCGTCGTGAAGACGCAAACGATCGTAAGCCTCGACGAATTCAAGGCAAAGGTGAAGCGGCAGGGCGCTCGCTATGCCGGCTGGCCATCGCTCAATATTGCCATAGAGCTGGGAGAATCATCGATTTCCAGCCAGATTATCGCGCAAAAGCCCGATCTCGGCGCGACCGATCCTGATGGTAACAGTGCGCTGCACGTCGCGGCGCGCAAGGGCGATGCCGGCATGTTGAGGCGGCTTGTCGCCGCGGGCGCCAGGGTCGACGCGACCAACCTCAGAAAAGAAACCGCGCTGTATCTGGCGGTCGAGTCCGCTTGCCTGAATTGCGTGGCTCTGTTGCTCGACAACAATGCCGATCAGTCGATCGCCACCAGGCTCGAAGTTACCCCGCTGGAAGTTGCCGTGCTGAAACAACGATCCAAAATTGCAGCGCTGTTGGTCAAGACCAGTAGCAGTCATGCTGGTATACATCGGGTGCTGTTACTTGCGGTGCAGAAGAAAATGGAAAACCTCGCCGTCAAGCTGGCCAAACGCGATAGCCAGCTGGGCTCAATGGACAACAGGCGCCGTACGGTACTCTGGTATGCCGCAGCCGGCGGGCTTGAAAAAACCACGGCATATATAATTGGTAGCGGAAAAATCGACGTTAATCTCAAGGATATCAATGGGCACAGCGCGCTCGCGGGGGCGGTCGTAAACGGGCATTTCGGCGTGGCCCGATTGCTGATCGACAAGGGTGCCGACCTGAGCCTGCAAACCACCGAGGGGAATACCGTCCTGATGCTGGCCGTCCTCGCGAAAAATCCGCAACTGGTCGAATTTTTACTCACTCGCGACATCAATATCGATGCGCAGAACGGCGTTGGTGACACCGCGTTGATGATGGCCGCGGCCAGCGCGCAGAACCCGGTTATCGAAATGCTGATCAGTGCGGGGGCCGACATGCAACTGCGCAACAAGGAAGACCTGAACGCTTATCAAATAGCAACCAACTCGGGGCACGAGGGAACCGCCAAGTATATCCTCGAAAAAAGCAATTTTGTTTTTAAGCTGTTTAACTGATTCTCCGCTGACAATTCCCCCGCGTTCCGATACCGATTGATCCATCATTTTGCAAAAGCAAATTGATTTTTGTGAGTATATGGGAATATAATCCCAAAAATAAAGTTCGATTCGATCACAATCCCGGATTTTTTTAAAGACATTTTAAAATCTTGGGAATACAATCCCAAGGAGAGCCGGCATGAAAAAGAGGGTCATGGCGGTGACGATGATTAACGGATAAACCACCACGGCAATGCCCGTGACCGCGCCTACAGGGTCACGGACTCGCGCTGAGGATTTTTATGCAAGAGATACTGCAAGAAACACTGCGAAATATACTGACGGCGATTGTGCGCACGCTGCTGCGTAACGGCATGTCTTACGGCGAGTTCGACCAGGTCGCGCGTAAGTGCTTCGTTGACGTCGCGTTCAGGGATTTTGCGCCAGCGAATAAAATACCGACGGTGTCGAATGTCGCGATACTGACCGGGTTGAGTCGCAAGGAAGTCAAGAAGTTGCACGAGCTGGAGGGCGGCCAGGCCGACGCCAACGGCAGACAGTACAACCGCGTCGTCCGTGTGCTCGGCGGCTGGATTAACGACCCGCGATTCCTGCGCAAGGACGGCAATCCGCGCGACCTCGATTACGAGGGCAAGGATTCGTTCAGCGAGCTCGTCAGGCAGTACAGCGGCGACATGCCCGTTGCCGCGATGCAGAAGGTCCTGACCGGCTCGGCCAATATCAAGTTTACCGACGATAACAAGCTGCGGCTGCTGAGCCACGCGTATCTGCCGTCTGACGACCCGGTCGAGAAGCTGACGATTCTCGGGATCGACACCTCCCAATTGATCGAAACCATCGACTATAACCTGACCGCGGCGGAGGAGGACCTGCGGTTTCAACGCAAGGCCTCGAATCCGAAGGTAGCGCCCGACGCGGTGCCGGAAATCAAGCAGTTTCTCAGGCGCAAGGGTCAGGCTTTTCTCGAAGAAGTCGATCTCTATTTAACTCAACACGAATCTGACGATGACTCGGGCATTGCGCTTAGCGTGAGCGTTTTTTTCCACGAGTCCGATGATAAAGACCCGGAAGTTACCAAATGAAGACCAACCAATGGAAACAAATTAAAGTTTTGACAACTGCCTGCGCGTTCCTGATCAGCAGCCTGCTGCTGGGTTCCTGCGGCGGCGGCAGCGTCGCTTCGATAATACTGGCCGGTATTGGCGGTACCGGGATCGTATTTGGCCCGATTACCGGGTTCGGCAGCGTTTATGTCAACGGCAACAGGTTCGAGATCGATACCAGCGAGTTCGACGTCGACGGAAATACCGGCGCCGACCAGACCAATCTCAGGCTCGGCATGGTGGTCAGGCTCGAGGTCGAAACCGAGAACGGCGTTTACACCGGCAAGGCGCTCAAAGTCATCTATGATGACGAAATCGAAGGTCCGTTGACAAACGTGCAGCCTGATTTGGGCGATCCTGCTATTAAAACCGGCTTTATTTTCGGTAAGAAGATTACTTTCAATGAAACCACTACCATCTTCGAAAATACGAGTTTCGATGCGCTTGGTGAAGAAAGTAATCCGGCCTCTGAAGATGTTGTCGAAATTAGCGGATTCAGGTCAGCAACAGGAATCGTAGCAACCTATGTGCGTTTTATTGATGACCTGAACTTGGGAATAACGAAAGTCGAGCTGCGTGGAAACATTTCGAATCTTATGGGTTCCGCGCCGAATCAAACTTTCAAGATCGGCGGGATCGACATCGCCACAAACGGTAGCACCGTAACCGACGTGCCCGGCGGAGTTTTGGTTGTGCCTCTGTTTGTCGAAGTCAAGGGCGTGATCCAGTCGCTGACTTCGATATTGGCCACGAGGATCGAAGAGGAAGACGAGGATTTCGATGAGGAAGTCGACGACATCAGCCTGCAGGGCGTGGTGTCGAATTTTAGCGATATCGGCAATTTCTTCATCGGCAGCCAGCAGGTCAATGCGATCGGTGCGCGATTTTCACCCGCCGGATTGGAGTTTATGGACCTGACTGATATGAATATCGAGGTCGAAGGCGAAATCGTCGGCGGCACGCTGTTTGCCGACGAGGTCGAGTCCCGTGAAGGCGATATCAAGCTGAGGTCTACTATCGGCCAGGTCGATACGGTTAATTACGAATGGTTCGAAGTTACCTATCCAACCCCGACACCGGGTGTTGTCGTGGTCAATATCGATGCCCAGACGGTGTTCGAAGATGAAACTGGCGCCGTTCCTTCCGAAACATTTTCGATCAGCGATCTGAATGCCAATGTCGACTTCGTTCGTGTCGAGGGTCGTGAAGTCAACGGGGAAGTGATTGCAGGCGTTGTCAAGAGAACCAGCACGAGCAGCTCCCTCAGGCTGGAAGGTAGAGTACAGAATTACCTTGCGG
>JAOTUD010000011.1 GCA_029864065.1 Gammaproteobacteria bacterium
CACCGCGGATATCATGATGATCGGCTGGCGCTCGGATACCGAGGACAGCGCCAACTTTTTCGAATTCCTGGCGATGACCCCGAACCCGAGCACCGGTATGGGCGCTTACAACGCGGGTAACTACTCGAGCGAATACGTCGACCAGATGACTGTCCAGTCGAACGCCGAAACCGATCCGAAAAAGCGTGCCGAAATGTTGCAGGGTATCGAGGCGAGGATCTACCAGGACGCCGCTTTCATCCCGCTGCACTGGGAAAACCTGGCCTGGGCCGCGCGCAAGGGCGTCCGCATTGCTCCGATCGTCAACGCGTTTAACCTCCCCTACCTCGGCGACCTCGTCATCGATTAATAATTGCGGGGACACAATACTTAATTCATCGACAGACCCAGATTTTTACCGATGATAAAAAATCGAGTATTGTGTCCCCGGAACTGCAATTAAGTATTGTGCCCCTGATTTCTCCGGATTATTGCCGATGCCGCGAAATATTCTGTTTATCATGTGCGACCAGTTGCGCTGGGATTACCTGTCCTGCTACGGCCACCAGAAACTGCATACCCCGAACATCGATGCGCTGGCGGCGCGCGGCGTCCGCTTTGCCAACGCCTATTGCCAGTCGCCGCTGTGCGGCCCGTCGCGCACGAGTTTCTATACCGGTCGCTACCTGTCCAGCCATGGCGTCATGTGTAACGAGGATCCGACCAGGCTCGACGACCTGACGATTGCCGACTATCTCAGACCCCTGGGCTATCGCAGCGCGCTGGTCGGCAAGGCGGACAATCGCAAGGATCCCGAGATGCTCGCGGCATTCGGCGTAGACCTCGAGTCGAGCTATGCCCGCGCGGCTGCCTGCGGTGGATTCGAACCCTTCGAATGGCACGAGGGCCTGTATCCCGACGCGCTGCTGCCCGAACACCAGGGTTACACCGCCTTTTTGAATTCGGTCGGCTATGCCGGCGACAATCCCTGGCAGGACTATGCCAACAGCGCCGAGGACAGGGATGGCAATATCCGTTCGGGCTGGCGCCTGCGTAACTCGGTCTACCCGGCACGCGTCGCCGAGGCGCATTCCGAGACGCCGTTTCTCACCGGTCGCGCGATCGATTTCCTGGAGCAGCAACAGGGCGATCAACCCTGGTGCCTGCACCTGTCGTATATCAAGCCGCACTGGCCGCTGATTGCGCCGAGTCCCTACCACAATCTTTTCGGCGCCGATGCGGTGCAGGACGTGGTGCGTTCCGACGCGGAACAGCTCGATCCTCACCCGGTGTACCGGGCCTTCATGCAACAGGAATACAGCGAAACCTGGACCCGCGACGACGTGCGCGAACGCCTGATCCCGGTTTACATGGGACTGGTCAAACAGGTCGACGACCAGCTCGGGCGCCTGTTCGACTACCTGAAGCAGCGCGATATGTTCGACAGGACGATGATCGTATTCAGCAGCGACCACGGAGAGTACCTCGGCGATCACTGGCTCGGCGAAAAAGACCTGTTCCACGAGCCATCGGCGAAAATTCCCCTGGTTATCGTCAATCCCAACTCGACCGCCGACGAAACCCGCGGCAGCGTCTGCAACGAAATGGTCGAGGCGATAGATCTGCTGCCGACCTTCGTCGAATATGCCGGCGGCAATATCAATCACGAGCGCGTCGAGGGTCATTCGCTGATGCCGCTGCTGCGCTCGCGGGTGGCCCCGCGCGACTGGCGCCAGTGCGCGGTCAGCGAGATAGATTTTTCCGCGCGCGGCGTGCGTAGCCTGCTGGACCTCGCGCCTTACGATTGCCGCGCCACCATGATACGGCACAAGCGCTGGAAATATATTCACCACCATGTTTTCCGTCCGCAGCTATTCGACCTGCAAAAAGATCCGCACGAGCTGCTCGATCTCGGCGGTGATCCGACGCATAAAAAGATACGCTCGGAAATGCGGCGCCTGCTGTTCGACTGGCGCCGGCGTCTGAAACCCAGGATCGGCACCGTTTACGAGGACCTGGCTGGCATGGGTCCCGAGCGCAACGAATCGATGGGAGTCATCATCGGCAGATGGTAGCGCGTCTTTTACCAAAGATAGCAGGACCGGTATACCCATGATGCGAATCACCTTTTCAATCCTGATTGCCACGCTGTTGTTCCTGCAACCCGGGGTGGCGGAGGCAATGGACGCCAACGCGCTATGGGGTAATCGCTGCGAACAGTGCCACGGAGAAGCCGGCGAATTTTCGGGCAAGTACCTGTGGGTAATCGACGACAAACTGCAGGGACAACATCATGTCGAGAACCTGCGCCTGTTCTTGCGCAATCATTATATCCCGGGGCACGGGATCGAAGCGCTTTACGACTTGCTGCGTGCGCAGGCAAATACGCCGGCACGTTTTGGAAACGAATGTAGCGGCTGCCACGAAAGCGCCACGACATTCGTGCGCAAGTCGATATTCACCAGGGCGGGCGAGCTGACCGGTGCGGCGTCCGGAGTGCCGGTCGAAACGTTTCTGGCGACGCACCGGGATCTGACGAAAGAGGACGTCGAGTTTTTTACGAAATTGCTCCTGCGCATGTCGATCGTAGTCTACGGCCAGTAAACAGGCCGCTACGACCAGGTATTTCCAGCCCGCTTGGTAACACGCCCAACTCCGACAGCCATCCCGGTTGCGGGCGGCCGTTGCTCGAAATCGCTTCGTCCGGGCTGATCGCGACGTCGCGGGTATTCCGCGAGCGGCAAGATACCCGCAAGCCGGATTTCCCGGACGGACCAGCGTGAAGCGCTCTAGTTCTTGAAGTGGTAATACTTCTGGTTCAGGAACTCGATCACGTCTTCGACCTCGTCGTCGAACCAGGTCAGGCCGAGGCTGTCCTTGCAAAAACGCACCTGGACGCCAAGCCGCTGGTAGGACTGGACGTTGCGGTTTTCCCGCGTGTAGACGGCGGAGTCGTGGCAACCGGTGCAGTGTTCGAAGTGCAGGTCATCGCCATTTTCGATATCGGCGGCGTAAGCCGGCATGACGCAGCTCGTCAAGGTTATTAATCCCGCGATTATTTTCATTCTGGTCTCCCCTGGTTATGTGCGGCCGATTCAGGCCAGCAGGAAACGCATCATCCATTCACCCCAGATATGCGCATCGGGTTGCGCGGCCTCGAGGTTGCGCGTGGCGCGCTCGCGCTGTTCCGGGGTCACGCTTGCTGTGGTCTTAAGAAAGTTTATCATCGATAGCCTCGACTGTTCGGGGTGTCCCTGGAAGCACATGACGTTGTCCCCGATCGTGTATCCATGATCGGCATAGTGGTCGATATGGGCAAATCCCCGCGCACCCTCGGGTAACCGCGTAACCCGCTCCTGGTTGAAATGATACATCCCGGTAACCTCGGCGGCGGGCTCCATCCAGTCGTACCTGGCGGTGATGCGCAAGTCAAAATTGCCGATCAACCAGCCATTTTCATTGTGACCCACCTCCCCGCCGAATGCCCGCGCCACCAGCTGGTGCCCGAAGCAGGAACCGATCACGCGGATTCCACGACCGGCCGATTCCCGCACCAGGTCGGCTAGCCGCGCAATCCAGCCATGCTCGTCGTGCACGCTGCACGGGCTGCCGGTAACCAGGATGGCGTCATAATCTCCGATGCTACCGGGAAACTGATTTTTGGATACGTAATACGCGTCGAACCGGGCATTCGCGTTGAACGGTTGCAGCAGGTCGATAAATTTCTGCGAGTCGGTTATGCCTCGATCATCCGCCCAGTAACTCTCGGGAACCGCATCCAGAATCGCTATCCGGATCGCCTTGTTCATAGTTTCTTATGCCTGCTCGTTAATGATTGACTCCGGTTCCAACGATACCTGAAAATTCGATTTTGAGAAGCCCGAGAATCCAATACGAGAACTTTCATGACCCCCGAAGAATTCCGTGCCGCCGGCCATCGGCTCATTGACTGGATCGCGGACTACCGCGGCAGTATCGAACAGCGCCCGGTGCGCGCCCAGGTCGAGCCGGGCGACATCCGCCGCGGCTTTGCGTCGTCGCCACCGCAGGCGCCGCTCGGCGCCGACCAGATGTTGCATGAACTGGAACAGAAGATCGTGCCCGGTATCACCCAGGTACAGCACCCGATGCATTACGGCTGGTTTCCTGCGAACGCCTCGCTTGCATCGACGCTCGGCGATATCGCGAGTTCGGGCCTCGGCACGCTGGGCATTTCCTGGGAGAGCTGCCCTGCAGCGACGGAACTCGAGGAAGTCGTCTGCGACTGGATGCGACAGCTAACCGGGCTATCGCAAAACTGGCAGGGCTGCATCCAGGACACGGCTTCTACCGCCTGCCTGACGGCGTTACTGATCGCGCGTGAAAGCGTCAGCGAATATTCCGCGAACCACGGCGGCCTGCAGGCGGAAGACAAGCCCCTGATCGTCTATACCACCGAGGAGGCGCATTCCTCGGTCATCAAGGCCGCGCTGCTGGCGGGCTTCGGCCGTGAAAATCTGCGCCTCGTAGGCATGGATCCGGTTACGCGAGCGATGTCGCCGACCGCGCTCGCCGCGCAGATCGAACGCGATTTCGCCGCCGGCAAACTGCCCTGCGCGATCGTGGCATCGACCGGTTCCACCGGGATCACCGCCTTCGACCCGGTCGCCGAGATGGCTGAAATAGCCGCCGAGCACGCGATCTGGCTGCACGTCGACGCGGCCATGGCCGGCAGTGCCATGCTGCTGCCCGAATGCCGCCACCTCTGGGAAGGTGTCGAGCATGCCGATTCGATTTCGTGGAACCCGCACAAGTGGATGGGCACGATCCTCGATTGCTCGTTGTTTTACGTGCGCGACGTCGAACACCTGGTGCGCGTCATGTCCACCAACCCGAGCTACCTGCGCTCCAGCGTCGATGACGAGGTGCGCCAGTATCGCGACTGGGGTATCCCGCTGGGGCGGCGCTTTCGCGCGCTCAAGCTCTGGTATCACCTCGGCATCGACGGTATCGACGCGATCCGCGTGCGCCTGCGCCGCGACCTCGACAATGCGCGCTGGTTTGCCGAACAGGTTGCGGCAGCCGAACACTGGCGCGTGCTGGCGCCGGTCAATCTGCAGACCGTCTGTATTCGCCACCAACCGCCGGGGCTCGAGGGCGACGCGCTGGACCGGCATACGCTGTCCTGGGTAAACGCCCTGAACCGTTCCGGGGCGGCGTTCATGAGTCCGTCCAAACTCGACGGCCGCTGGATGGTGCGGGTCTCCATCGGCGTCGAGACTACCGAGCGCGCGCACCTGGAAAAGCTCTGGCAGCTGCTCCAGTCCAGCGCGACAGAGTTTGCCGGGGAATGAAAAAATCGGCGAAATTGCAAAGACATCGGCCATAAAAAAGGATACATTACGCGGTTTTTACACTCCTTATCATTAGCGAACGAGATGGCGAAAATCACCTGGAAAATGGAGGACGGCAGCGAAATTAGCGCCGACGTCAAAGACGGCCTGAACCTGATGGAGGCCGCCACCGCCAACAACGTGCCTCACATCGAAGGCGAGTGCGGCGGCTGTCTCTCCTGCGCCACCTGCCACGTCTTCGTCGATCCCGAGTGGTATGCCAGAACCGGTGACGTTGACGAAATCGAAGACACCATGCTGGAAATGACCGACGTCGAGCGCGCAGACAATAGCAGGCTCAGCTGCCAGATCATCGCCTCGGCGGAGCTCGACGGCCTGGTGCTCTATGTGCCCGAACCGGATTAACTAAATGCCCGCGCCCGTTGTCATCGTCGGTGCGGGCCAGGCCGCGGCCTCCTTTATTTCACGACACGTCGCCCTCGGCAACGCTACGCCGCTGCTGTTGATCGGCAACGAACCTCACCCACCTTACCAGCGCCCGCCGCTGTCGAAGAAGTACCTGCTCGGCCAGCTCGAGCGCGAACGTCTTTTTATTCGGCCGCTGGAATGGTACGTAGCACAGGGTGTCGCAACCCGTTTCAACACGCGCGTCGTCGAAATCAGGCGCGCAGACAAGCAGGTGGTCAGCGCCGACGGCGACGTCATCGACTACGACAAGCTGATTCTCTGTACCGGGTCCCGGCCGCGTAAACTGCCCGCCGAAGCCGGTGGAAACCTGCCTGGCGTCTATACCCTGCGTGACATCGGCGACATCGACATGATGTCGACCGAGTTCCAGGCAGGGCGCAGGCTGCTGATCGTCGGCGGCGGCTATATCGGGCTCGAAGCCGCGGCCGTGGGACGCCAGCTCGGGCTCGAGGTTACGCTGCTGGAAATGGCGGACCGGATCCTGCAACGCGTCGCTGCAGACGCCACGTCGAGCTATTTCCGCAAGCTGCACTCGGACCACGGCGTCGATATACGCGAATCGGCGCGCATGCTGAGGCTGCTGGAAAAAGACGGCAGGGTTTGTGGCGCTGAAATGGAGAGCGGTGAAGTGATCGCCGCCGACCTGGTGCTGGTCGGTATCGGCGCGAGCCCGAATGTCGAACTTGCCACGGCGGCCGGCCTCGACTGCGACAACGGCATTTGCGTAAACGAAATCTGCCAGACTGAGGATGCGAATATATTCGCCGCCGGGGATTGCAGCAACTTTACCCGCGACGGCAGGCACATCCGGCTCGAATCGGTACAGAACGCGGCCGACCAGGGCGACCTGATCGCGCGCGTGCTGGCCGGCGAAGACGTCACCTACACGGCGCTGCCGTGGTTCTGGTCGGACCAGTACGATTGCAAGCTGCAAATCGTCGGCCTCAACCTGGGGCACGACCAGACCGTGGTGCGTCACGGCGCAAGCGAATCCAGCATGTCGGTCTGGTATTACCGCGGCGAGCGATTGCTCGCGGTCGACGCGATGAACGATCCCAGGGCCTATGCTTTCGGCAGTAAGATGATCGAAGCGGGCAAGAATCCGACGCAACAGCAAGTTGCCGATCCGGCCACCGACCTCAAGGCCCTCGCAACAGCCTGAATTCCGGGGACACAATACTCATCCCAAGATAAGGGGACACAATACTTAGTTGTCGAGGAGGGCGATCTCTCCGCTGAGGTCGATATAGGCTTCGAAGCGCTGCCGGATATCACGCACGTAGTTGACCGGCTCCCAGCCGTTGATATAGCCGTAGCGCGCTTTCTTCGCGTGTTCCTTCTTCGCCAGCAGCAGCATCGCCTCCTCGGTATGCCCGAACCAGCGATTCGGGTCGAATCCGAGCCGTTTCGCGAGACGGCGGGCGTCATGCACGTGACCGGCGCCGGCATTATAGGCCGCGAGCGTAAACCAGATGCGCTCCGAAATCGGTAAATCCGCCTCAAAACGATCCCGCAGCCAGTCCAGGTACCTGATACCGCCGCGAATACTGCTGGCGGGATCGACGATGTCCTTGACCCCCATCGACTTCGCGGTGCGCGGCATCAATTGCATCAGGCCGCGCGCGCCGACCGGCGATTTCGCTTTCGGATTGAACTTGCTCTCCTGGTACATTTGCGCGGTTACCAGGCGCCAGTCGAAGCCGTAGCTGCTGGCGTATTTTCGCACCAGGTCGTCGTATGGAGAAATACGGCCCTTCAACGCGTCGACGACGCGACCGCGCGCGAGGCGCTGCACCGAACGGGGGTTCTTGAAATACTTGTCGTAAGTAACATTATAGAACTCGCTGCGGTAAATACGCTCGATAAACTCGTCGAGCGCCTGTTGCAGCTGCGGATTGCGCTCGCGCAAGGCAACCGCGTGTGGAATTTCTCCGTCGAGCGCGTAAGCCGAACGCACCGGTAAGCCCTTGGCAAGTTCGATATCGAGCAAATGCTCGTCCGCCAGGGTCGCCTTGTACTTGCCACGCGAGACCATCTGTATCAGCTCTTCGGTTTCGACGCTGTCCTCGGTTGCGCGCAAGCTGAAACGCGCACCCTGCTCCTGAAGTTGGGATAACCGCTCCCAGTAACGGCTGTGATGGCGCGCGAAAACCGTTCGGTATTCGAGGTCCTGCAGCGAACCGGCCTGGTCGTCCTGGCGCACGACAATGTGCTGTTGCGCGTAGTGATAAGGCCGCGAAAACGCCACCCCGAGACCGCGCTGCTTATGCTCGGGTTCGAGAAAACTCATCGCGATGTCGGCCCTGCCCTCGAGCAGCCAGGTCGTCATTTCGGCGTGGCTGGGCGGCACCACGACCTCGAGACGCAGTCCATGGTAGTCGGCAAACTCGCGCGCCAGCTCATACTCGAAACCCATCAATTCTCCGCGATAGATGAAATACGAGGCCGCGTTGTTGCGCAGCAATACCCGCAGCACGCGGCGATTCCTGATCTGATCGAAATCGCCGGTATAACGCCTGTCGTGATCTTCGACCCGGTGCTCGAGCTGCAGGTAACGATTGATTTCGCTAACCAGCTGCGGCGCATTCTTGCGCACTCCCCAGCTGATATCGCGCTGGCTGCTGAAATTGGCCGCGACCCTGAAGTCGTCCCGGTACGACTGGTAGATCTCGACCAGGTTGCTGTCCATGATCGTCGCATCTATTTTCCCGGCGGCGAGATCGTCGAGCACGTCTTCGATCTGCACCCCGTCCGGCGTCTCGATAATTTCTATATGGGGATAGCTGTTTTGCTTGAGCCATTTGAGCGCATGCCAGAAAGTCGAACCCCGGTTCACCATGACAGATTTGCCGTCGAGATCGCGCACGCGCTGCACCGATTTATCGTCTTTCGCGACGATTACCTGCTCCCTGACATGATCGACCGGCACCGAGAATGAAATCGTCCTGAGACGCTGATCGTTGATCGTGAGGTTATCGACGATGATATCGCCCTGGCCCGCTTCCAGCGCAGGGATCAGCTTGGAAAAATTGTCGACGATGACGAGTTCGGGGATCAGGCCGTGCGATAGCGCGAATTCCTCGGCGATTCGTTGCTGTTCGGCGAGCGGAGAACGGCTGCGCGGTAAATAGGAAGCGCTGGTGAAATCACGGGTCAACAGTATGCGCAACTTGCCCTGGCGCAGAATGTCGACGAAATCTCCGTCGAAGGGCTGCGCCTCTGCGAGCGAACTGTAACTGCGATTGATGAAGGCCTGCGCCGGGCCGGCGCTGGCCGCGGCCAGCAGCAACAGCAACAGCCGGGTGAAGAACCGGCCGGAGATCTTGTTGCCTTCGAGAAACGCCATAATCAGACACTAAAACGTTTAATCGCCTTCCTGTCAAAACTAAAACCGGTGCCGGGGCGGTCGGGGATGATAATCATGCCGTCGCTGATATCCATCGCTTCGTTGAACAGGGGTGCGTTCCAGGGCATGTGTTCGACCGAGATACAATTGGCCTCGGCGCCGGCGATACTGAGGCTGTGCTCGGTAAAGAGATGAGTCGAGATCGGGATTTCGTAGGCGGACGCCAGCGCGGCGACGCGCCGCATTTCGCTAAGCCCGCCGATGCGCTGCAGGTCCGGCATCAGCACGTCGACGGCACCGGCTTCGAGAATATCGCGCATGCCGTAACGGGTATATTCGGTTTCGCCGGCGGCGATCGGGGTAGCGAGCGCGGCGCGCACCTCGGCGCAACCTGCGAGGTTGTGATAGACCACCGGCTCCTCGAACCATAACAGGTCGAATTGTTCGAGCTCCCGGCCGAGCCGGATCGCATGTTTCACAGTGAGCGACTGGTTGGCATCGGCGAGCAGTTCGATATCGGGCCCGATCGCGTCACGTACCGCGCGCACGCGCTCGATATCCTCCGCGATCGTCGTCTTGCCGAGGCGCAGCTTCATCGCCAGAAACCCGGCGTCGATGAACGCGGCGGCTTCCTCTACCAGGCCGTCGATCGACTGCGACATCCACAAGCCGCCGCTGGCGTAGGTCTTTACTTTTTCCCGACAGGCGCCGAATACCTTGTACAGGGGCAATCCGGCAGCCTTGCCTACCAGATCCCAGCAGGCGGTATCGATCGCGGTCAGCGCGGCGATCGAAAAACCCTTGTGACCGATCGGGTTCATCTCGTTCCAGATGTCCTGCCAGATCTGCGCGACCATGTGCGGGTCACGTCCCTTGACCTGGTGGGCGAATCCGCACAGCATTTCGCGCAGGGCGCCAAGGCGCACGGCGTTGAGTGTTTGCACGTAGCTTTCGCCGACCAGGCCCTGGTCGGTTTCGAGCTCTAGCAGCACGCAGCCGGTGCTCTCGATCTGGTGAATCGCGGTCGCGATAGGCGTTTCCAGCGGCACGTTTACCAGCGTGGTTCCGAAGCGGGTTATCTTCATTTCAATGCACCTGTCTCGTCGTTTCAGTAAGCAATGTCGGTAATGGTGTAAACCAGTTTGCCGCTGGGCACGTCGACTTCGACCTCGGCGCCGAGCTCGCGTTTCATCAATGACCGCGCCAGCGGCGCATCGACGCTGATGTAATGCGACTCGCGATCGAATTCGTCGGGACCGACAATACGATAGGCCACGGTATCCCCCTGCTGGTCCTCGAGGGTTACCGTGGCGCCGAAGTAAACCCGGTCAGCGCTGGCCGGCTTCTGCTCGACCACTTTTAGTTCGGGCATGCGTTTTTGCAGGTAGCGGATGCGCCGATCGAGCTCGCGTAATTCTTTCTTGCGATAAATATACTCGGCGTTTTCCGAGCGATCGCCCTCCGCCGCCGCGGCCGACAGGGCCGCGACCACCTCGCGCCGTTTCGCCCAAATCTGCTTTAGCTCCGCTTCCAGCGCGCGCATGCCCGGGGGCGTGATATACGGGGATTTCGCGGGGCCGGGAGGGCGGTAACGGCTCATCTGAACACTGACCGAAAGCGGCGCCGTAACTGCGCTTCAGATTCGGTACTGGGAGATCTGTACTTCGGTGCCGTAGTCGGCGTAATCGCCGTCAGAGCGTTTGCCGCGGAAGCTGCCCCACTCGATCGCAGCGTAACGCGCCGGATTCTGCTCGCTGACAACCGACGGCAGCGGGCTGACCTGGCAGGCGGCGGCCGGATTGAAGAAGAACGGGATGCTGTAGCGCTCCCGCGTGTCCATCGCTAGTACGCGATGGATCGCGGCGCGGTAAATATCGTTTGACCATACCTGCATCATGTCGCCGGTATTGATCACCATCGCGCCGGCGACCGTCGGGATGTCGTACCAGTAACCGTCACGGTATACCTGCAGTCCGCTGACCTCGTCCTGCAGCAACACGGTCAGGGCACCGGCGTCGGTATGATGGTGAATGCCGAGGTCGGCCGTCGGCTGGTGCTCGATCGCGAGTTCCGCCATCGGATCCTTTACCGGGTAGTAATTGAGGCGCACGAAGCCGGTATGGTTGCCGTCGAAGTGACGATGCATGAAGTCGGCCGGCAAATCCAGGCCGAGGCAAAAGGCTTCGAGCAGTTTCAGCGACAGCCCGGTACAGGCGTCGAGGTAAGCCATCATCGTGGCGCGGAATTGCGGATACTGCAACGGCCAGCGGTTGGCCTGGTGATATATCGGGTCGATTCCGTGGCTGGTGAAATCGAATACCTCTTTCTTGTCGCGCTGGTTCTTGGTCAGCTCGTTATTGTAGAATCCCCACGGATTTTCGCGGGTACGCACGATCTCCAGTTTCTCCTCGACCGGCAAGGCGAACAGCACGTGCGTCTGTTTCCACACGTCTCGGATCTGCGCGTCCCCTATGCCGTGATTGACGACCTGGAAAAAACCCCAGGTTTTGCAGGCCTCGGCTATCTGGGCGATCGCGCCGGCCGCCGCGGCGCTCGAAGAATTCTCGAACACATCGGCAACGTCGATTACCGGCACCTGCTCGGCGACGGTGGCGCGTTCGGCAACCGGGTATCGGTCGAGATCCGGTGTTTGTGCGTGCATGGCTAGCTCGGTAGTCCCTGGCTGAGCTGCCTAATATACCATTGATCGAAGGTGGTGCCAGGATTACGGTCGTAACTGAATAGCGCGACGATACGCTTGCGGAGCGGTTTTACCAATGTGTTGCAGCGACCAGTTGAATCTGCAACCCGTAGCCGTTACTCAGATATGAGACATCAGGGGCCGTTTGTCGAAATAACTTACTTTCTAAAAACTACTCTAAATAGTGCGTAACATGCCTGCGTGGGTGCTCTAAATATAAGGTTTGACTCGGTAAAACGTGAAATCGAGGGCTGATAGTCCTTTGAATTTACTCGGTGTATTCTAAGGCCCAGCATGTGAAGGAATTATTGAACGAAGGGGGATTGTCGTGATTTCGGCAAAGAATGCTGTTAGAGGGGCCCGCCAGATAAAATCACCGCCAACCGGAATAAAAGTTATTCTACCAAATTGTAGAAACGTATTATCTTGAGTTTTTCAACTATAGGGAAAGCCAGCCTAAAATCTGCCGTCGCATATAAAAACAGAATTCGATGCTTATTTAAAATGCGGCAGTTGAGCTACCCAATATCTAGTCAAGGTATTTATTCAAGGATACATGTATGACATCGTTATTGCCGAAACACGCCCGGGTCGCAATCATTGGCGGAGGTATACATGGTTGCTCTGTGGCTTATCAATTTGCCAAAGAAGGTTGGACCGACATCGTTCTGATTGAGAGGAAGAAACTGACAAGCGGAACAACCTGGCACGCGGCAGGCCTGGTCGGGCGGTTGCAAGGCGGTCATGCAACGACGAATTTTGCCAAGTATGGCTCCGATCTTTTTGCAGAGCTGGAACGCGAAACAGGGCAGAAAACAGGTTACAAGCGTTGCGGCTCGATCTCCATTGCAACCAATGAAGAGCGCCTGGCTGAACTTCGTCGACAGGCGGACTTCGCATTAATCCATGATGTGGAAGCTTATGAAATCAGCGTTTCAGAAATCGTGGAACGTTGGCCATTAATCAACCCCGAAGGGGTTCTCGGGGGAATCTATGTTCCTGGCAACGGATACATCAATCCAATCGATTTAACCATGGCTTTGATGAAAGGTGCCCGTTCAAATGGGGCGCAAATATTCGAAGACACCAGGGTCGAGGAAGTTCTGATGCACGCCGGGCAAGTCCGTGGGGTGCGTACGGATAAGGGGGTCGTCGAAGCCGAATTCGTGGTCAACTGCGCGGGAATGTGGGCTCGAGAACTGGGACGACAGAACGGCGCGCACATCCCGCTTCATGCCTGCGAGCATTATTACCTGGTTACCGATGTTATTCCCGATTTGCCGCAGGATTTACCGGTTCTGCGGTCTTATGATGATTCCACCTACTTCAAGGAAGATGCCGGAAAGCTGCTGTTTGGCTTCGCCCATAATCGTGTAAAACCGTGGGGCATGGCGGGTATTCCCGAAGATTTTAGCTTTGATTCCCTGCCGTTTGTCGAAGACGACGTTATGGACGTTCTCGAAATGGCACTGGAGCGAGTTCCGATATTGCAGGAAACGGGAATCCGGACCTTCTTCAACGGCCCGGAAAGTTACTCTTACGATGGCAATTTCATTCTCGGCGAGGCTCCCGATTTAAAGGGTTATTATATTCTGGCGGGGGTTAACTCGACAGGTATCCAGTCAGGAGCTGGCGCCGGACGTGCGCTGGCCCAGTGGATTATGCAGGGATTTCCTCAACAGGATTTGAACGACATGGATCCCGCTCGCATCGAGGAATTTCAGGCGCGCGACCTTTATCTGCAGCAGAGAACCCCAGAAACCCAGACGCGCACCTATGCCATGCATTGGCCGAACAATCAGCGTGCTACCGCGAGAAACATCAGGAAAACTCCTTTTTACAATGCCCTGAAGGAAAACAGGGCCTGTTTCGCCGAGGTTCAGGGATGGGAACGCCCGGCCTGGTTTGCGCCGGAAGGTGTAGAACCAGTGATCGAATACAGCTTTGGCCGGCAAAATTGGTTCGCCTACGCACAGCAAGAACAAAAAGCGGCCCGTGAATCCGTTGCCATGATTGACTATTCCATGCTGGGTAAGCTTTTGGTCGAAGGCAGGGGTGCCGAGAGTTTCCTGCAGCGGCTGTGCACAAACGATATGGCGATTGAGACGGGGCGGCTGGTATACACGCTGATGCTCAACCAGCGTGGTGGAATCGAAAGCGACATGACCGTGGCTCGTTTTGCGCAAGACCGCTTTATGGTCATGAGCTCCATGTCGCGCACCAGGCGTGATTATTTTCGTCTGCGCGACCATATCCAGGTTGACGAGGATGTCAGGCTGCGTGACGTCACTTCGGCTTACGCAATCCTGTCCGTCATGGGGCCGAAAAGTCGCGATCTTATGGAAGCAGCGTCGGGAATCGATATGTCGAACGAGGTCTTCCCCTTCAATAGCTGGAAAGAGTTTCATGTCGGGCATGCCGCGGTATGGGCGCAGCGAATTTCGTTTTCTGGGGAACTCGGCTGGGAGATTTTTATAACCCCGGATTTTGCGGAACATGTTTTTGAAGTGCTGATGGATGAGGGACGAGCCTTTGGTCTTCGCCTGATTGGCGGCGAGGCGCTTAACGCCCTGAGGATTGAAAAAGGATACCTGCACTGGGGCCACGACATGTCTTATACCGAAGCGCCCCATCAGGTCGGTTGCGAGTTTCTGTGCAAAACCAGAAAACCAGTTTCCTTTATCGGCCAGCAAGCATACCTGGAGAGACGGGACCAAAAATCCGGACCTTATCTTTGTTACATAAAACTTACCGATCCAGATCCCATGCTTTATCACAACGAACCAGTTTTGCGAGATGGCAAAGTAGCAGGTTTTGTGACATCGGCTGCTTATGGTTACACTGTTGGCTCCGCCGTTGGCCTTTGTCTGGTTAGTTTACCGCAAAGTTCGACAGACAAACGAGACCTCGAAACGGCTAACTACGAGGTTATGGTCGAAGGAAGGGCAATCGCAGCAACGCTTAGCCTGAGGCCTTTTTTCGACCCGTCGAATGAACGGATGTTTTTATAATTGAAAGCTAGAACTTAACCAATATGAGGTGCCGTGGACTCAAGTCTGCGGCGAGGCCGAATTATGTCGATTAAATTAGAAACCGAAATCGTGAATCGTGAAGTGTATGAGCGTGCTGTTGAGCGGATTCGGCAAGCCGGTATCAGGTTGCCCACAATCTCCCAGTTAGCCGATCCGGTTGCGTCGCGTGCCGAGATCGAGTCCCGGATTCAATCCGCTGATCCCGACTCACCGGATGCGCGTAACCTGTTCCGTGTGCACTGGCACAACGGCGCTGATCGCAAAAGCCTGGTCGATGTGCCTGAACATATCGTTCTGCCGTCAGAACTGACCGGTGTCGATGCAAAAATTGTTGTCGCTATCGGCAATCGCTTCCCGATGATCCGTGCACATAAAGTGCTGGCCGCCTACGGCTGTCTCGTACCACGATTGATTACCGGACAGTTCGATCCAGTTCATCATCGCGCTGTCTGGCCTTCAACAGGGAATTACTGCCGGGGCGGTGTCGCGATTTCCCGCATTCTGGGTTGCCGCAGCGTAGCTGTCCTACCTGAAGGCATGAGCCGAGAAAGGTTCGAGTGGTTGGAAAACTGGGTAACCGATCAGAGCGACATTGTGCGGACCTATGGCACTGAAAGCAACGTCAAGGAAATCTACGACGCTTGCAACGTAATGGCTGAAGATACTGAGAACGTAATCCTGAATCAATTTAATGAGTTTGGTAATTATATCGCTCATCGTGCTGTAACCGGACCGGCGCTGGAGCGTATCTTTAATGCCGTGAATACCAGCGGAAAAATCAAAGCACGTGCCTATGTGGCTGCCTCTGGTTCCAGCGGAACGCTCGCTGCTGGGGATTACCTGAAAGAACAGCTTGGTACGAACATTTGTGTTGTCGAGGCCCTCGAATGCCCGACGCTTCTAAATAACGGGTATGGCGACCATAACATCCAGGGCATAGGCGATAAGCATGTGCCATTTATTCATAACGTAATGAATACGGATTATGTGGTTGCTGTTACAGACAAGGCATCGAACGCGTTGAACCTGGTTTTTAACACGCCCGTCGGCCGGGACTTTTTGAAAAAGCGCACCGGTATAAGTCAGGAAGTTATCAACGGGCTGGCCGATCTGGGTCTTTCATCCATAGCCAACGTTCTCGGCGCTATCAAAATGGCGCGGTACATGGGGCTGGGCGCCGATGATGTGGTTCTGACGGTGGCAACCGATGGTGCAGAAATGTATGGTACCGAGATCGTCAAGGCAACTGCGGAAGATTTTGGTGGCTCATTCGATGAACTGGCAGCCGCAGAAAGTTACGGTCGTTACATGTTGGCAACAACCACCGATAACATGGAGGAAATGACCCTGCGTAATCGAGAGCGGGTGTTTAATCTTGGCTACTACACATGGGTCGAGCAACAAGGCGTATCGCTGGAAGACTTCGATGCCCGTCGTGATCCGGAATTCTGGAACAGTCTTATGGAGATAGTGCCAACTTGGGATCGGATGATTGACGAGTTCAATAGCGCGGTGAGCGAACCTGTAAAGACCCAAAATGGGCTTTCATAGATTATAATTAATTCAATGTGCCTTGGCTTGCTGTTCGAAAAAAGAAGCGCCTCTGGGCACTTCGGGAAAGATCATTTCGTACTCGCTACATCGTACTCGCCCTGTTGATTTGCCACGAACTATTTCATACATGTATGCGCTGGGAATATGATTGGCCTGCAACGGATATGCATCCT
>JAOTUD010000365.1 GCA_029864065.1 Gammaproteobacteria bacterium
GGCTTTTCCCGGCGCGCCGCGGAAGGTCAGGAACAGGACCGCGGCCCAGGCCAGTATGATGAGCCCGACGTCGTTCCACAGCCCGCGCCAGCCGTGCCATTCCAGCAGTACCGGGGTAATCAGCATCGACGCGCCGATCCCCGCCGGCATGAAAGCGCCCCAGAGTCCCATCGCCAGTGGCCTGCTGCGGTCGTTGCTAGATCCGCTGATCAGCGACGGCAGCGCGACGATCGCCAGGATGAACCCGAAGCCCTCGATCAGCCGCGACAGCAATAACACTTCGATCCCGGACGCGGTCGCGCCGAGGAAAGCACCGCCGGCGGAGATCAGCAATCCCGTGAGCGCGGTGCGCATGTGCCCGATGCGATCGGAGAACAGCCCGAAAGCCGCGCCGGAAAACGCGGCAATCAGGCTGAACAACGACAGAATCAGACCCGCCTGAATCAGGCTCAGGCCCAGCTCGTCGATAATCAGCGCCAGCGACGCGAAAGTCTTGCCGATCTGGAACGCGCCGATGCAGCCCGCCACGAAGGCTACCCATACCCGGGGCCAGGAAGTCTGGTTCATTTGGATTAGGCCTCCAGAAATGCGTCGATAGACGCGCTGTTGATGATGCGGCTGCCGGGAGCATTTCGATGCCGAATATGCGGCCGCTGCGTTCGGGATCCGCATTTATTGAAGTTCAAGGATACCCTGAAAACGCCCGCGAGTAACTGGAATCACGCTCACCATCAGCGAATTCAGGAACTCGGCCCGGAAGGCACAGAAGAAAATTTGCCATGTGTATCGGTTTGCCTGGAGTGGATAACTCCAGCAGGGACGAAAATCCCTTCAGATGGGAAGTGAATATTCCGTGGATTCCTCATACCGGCGCACAACCAGGCGGCCTGCCGATCAGGCCAACGGCGGTTCCTCGTCATCGAGCACGTCGCCGCTGGGGGCAAGATACTCGTGATAGGCTTCGATGTGATCGGAGATCTTGTGTGACGCATCGTAGGCCGCGATATTGAAGACGGCTTCGCCCTCGAATACCAGCGGCAGGTTGGTTTTGCCGATGACTATACCGTCTACCGTGCTGTCGATGGTGCTGGTATTTTCACCCAGTGGATCGTTGATATAGGCGAGAGTGTCGCCGCTTTCGACCCTGGCGCCGACCCCGACCAGCGTGCGCAGGATCCCGCTTTGCGGCGCCCGCATCCAGCGGCTGGTGTTGGCAATCATCGTGACCGGAGATCGGCGCTTTTTATTTTTAAGCCGCATATCGAGCGCCGCCATGACGTGGAGAACGCCTTTAACGCCTGCGCGGATGGCGACTTCATTGAAGCGCAAGGCTTCTCCCGCCTCGTAAACCAGCATCGGGATTCCGCGTTCGTGCGCGGCCGCCCTGAACGAACCTTCGAGCAGGTTGGAATCGAGAATGACCGGCACCGAAAATGCGCGCGCCAGCGCCTCGGTTTCCGGCTCGTCACTCAACTTGGCGCGAATTTGCGGCAGGTTTTCACGATTGACCGCGCCACTGTGCAAATCGATGATGTGGGTGCAATGCGAAATGATCTCGGTCGTGATCACGTTGGCGAGACGCGACGCCATCGAGCCTTTTTCCGACCCGGGAAACGAACGGTTGAGATCACGCCGGTCCGGCAGATAACGCGATTGCGAGACGAAGCCGAACACGTTGACGACCGGAATGGCAATCAGCGTGCCGCGAATCCGGCCGATAAACTTGTGCGCCAGCAGGCGGCGCACGATTTCGACCCCGGTCAGTTCATCGCCGTGGATCGCCGCGCTAACCAGCAGCACCGGTCCGGGCTTGCGCCCGTGCACCACGTGCACCGGCATGTTCACGCTGCTGTGGGTGTAGAAGCTCGGTAGCGGGATATCGATCGACTGCCGGCTGCCGGGCTTGACGCTGACGCCCGCTATCTCGATGGCGGCCCTCGGCTTAACCGTGGCCACGGGTCCTGGTCTTCCCGGGTTGCAGTTTTTCCAGGTTGTCAATGATCATGCCGGCGATATCCTTGCCGGTGGCGCCCTCGATACCCTCGAGTCCGGGGCTCGAGTTCACTTCCATCACCACCGGGCCGTGGTTGGAGCGTAACAGGTCGACGCCGGCAACGTTAAGGCCCATGATTTGCGAGGCTCTGACCGCGGTTGAGCGCTCTTCCGGCGTGATTTTAATCAGGCTCGACGAACCGCCCCGATGCAGGTTGGAACGGAACTCGCCCTCGGCGCCCTGGCGTTTCATCGCCGCGGCCACCTTGCCGTCGATGACGAAACAGCGGATGTCGGAACCGCCCGCTTCCTTGATGAATTCCTGGATAAGGATATCGGCATGAACGCCCATGAAACCCTCGATCACGCTCTCTGCCGCCTTCTGGGTCTCGGCCAGCACTACCCCGATCCCCTGGGTGCCCTGCAGCAGTTTGATCACCAGCGGCGCGCCGCCGACCATCTTGATCACGTCCTTGATGTCGTCAGGCTTGCTGGCGTAGCCGGTCAACGGCATACCGATACCCTTGCGCGACAATAATTGCAGCGAACGCAGCTTGTCGCGCGAGCGGGTGATCGCAACCGATTCGTTGAGCGATACCACGCCCATCATTTCAAACTGGCGCAGCACCGCGGTGCCGTAGTGCGTGACCGACGCGCCGATGCGTGGAATCACGGCGTCGAAACCAGTCAGATCCTGGCCCTTGTAATGTATCGAGGGCTTGTGGGAGACGACGTTCATGTAGGCGCGCAAGACGTCGATGACGACAACCTTGTGTCCCGCCTTCTCGGCAGCTTCGATGATGCGACGCGATGAATACAGTTTTCTGTTGCGTGAAAGCAGTGCTATTTTCATTGGTAACTCCGTTCGTAATACGGGGCTCGTCGTGGCCCTGGTCGGATATGGTTATGAGGAGTAGGCGACGATATCGGGCGGTAAACGCGCGAGTCTCGACTGGCATGCCCCGTGGACATGAAATAGACCCAGTCCCCGTCGGGGTTTACCTTTAGACTTCTAGCAGCCTTCGAAAGTCACATTTGCGGTGTTGGTCAACAAAACGGCGCGAGCTTTGGCGATTAATTGCCGTGTCCGTGTGCCGGAAAAATGGCAACCCGGGAAATAAAACCGGCCAGACGGCGATTTTAGCTTTTGTATGACAGGCAAAGCGTATTCGGTGGCGCATGGTGCCTGTCGTGGTTGATCAATGCTCGTTTTGCAGACGAGGTCGAAGAACCCGATCGCACCTGGCTGGCGCGGGCCGTCTACAGCGAGGGTCGCAGCCATTTGCACGACGCGCAGACGCTTGCGCGCGAACCGGGCCTGAATCCTTATCTTTGGAGCGATGTCAGGGGATTAGGAGCGATGTCAGGGGATGATGCCGCGGTTCGTCGACAAGCGTTACTACAGCAAGCAGAAGCGTGGCCAGGCGTGCGGCACCGAGCCACTGCGTTACGTGCAAAGAATTCGCGAGTACGAGCATATTCTTGCAAACGAGTTGAGCAGGTAGGCCCGGTATTCTGCCCCGGCGTTGCGCTTTTCCGCTGGTGGCTGCGGCAGTTACAGGAGCGCCGGGTCGGCGCCAGATAATAATGTCCAGGTGGACCGCCGCCGGTCTCCCGGGGCGTCGAGGCCAACGGTTACTATAAAGGTCATTGCTGTGACTTTGGCGAAGCCCTGCGTGTCTATGTTGCTATCTCAGCAACCAGGATTTTCCAATGGCGGAGCAGCAAACACTGTTTGATTGGGAACAGTCAATCAGCGCAACCTACCAGTCGGTCGTCCAGCATTTTAGCGAGCGCTTACCGCAGGTTGTCGGCGCGGTCGTGATATTGTTGATCGGGTTGCTGGTAGCCTACCTGTTGCGTTTCGCGGCGCGCAAACTGACGCGGGCCGCCGAAGCGCTGTTAATACGGTCAACCCACGAAACAGGCATTCCTCGAGCGACGGGACGTTCCTACAATGTGCTGATCGGTAACATCACCTTCTGGAGCGTATTGCTGTTTTTCATGGCGGCCAGCGCCAACATGCTCGACTGGCAAATCTTTTCCGATTTCCTCGGCACCTTGCTGACCTACCTGCCACACCTGTTTGCAG
>JAOTUD010000364.1 GCA_029864065.1 Gammaproteobacteria bacterium
GGCCTGGAGCCGATATCGCCATGTTTTCTGTATCAGTAACGAAGTCAAGCAACGGGTGATCAAGGGCGACCTCTGTGCGGCCGAGAAAATCGAAATTGCCTACCCTGGTATCGATGGAGAGTTGCGTTCGATCAGTGATCAACGCGAACCGTTCTTTTATTTGCCGGGTCGGATAATGTGGACTAAGGACCTGCAGCTGGCAATTTCGGCCTTCAAGTTGTTCAAGCAGGCGACCGGGCTGGATTTTGGTTTGAAAATTGCCGGCATGGTCGATGCCAAGAGCCAGTCCTATTACCAGGAGTTACGCCAACTGGCGGCCGGCGATGAATCGATCGAGTTCGTGGTAGGTCCGACCGACGATGAGATGCGGGATTATTACCGGCGATGCTACAGCGTGCTGTTCACCGCGTTCAACGAAGATCTGGGGATTACGCCGATAGAGGCAGGTGTTTACGGTAAGCCGGTAATCGCGGTCAACCGGGGCGGCCCACGCGAAATCGTCGTCGACGGAGAAACGGGCTTCCTCGTGGAACCGCAAGCCGAGGCCTTCTGTGCGGCCATGCAGCAACTGGTTGGCGACTTCGAGGCCGCGGTTAAAATGGGGCGCGCGAATTTCGATCGCTCCGAACTATATACCTGGGACAAATTCGTCGAGGCTATTGACGATTATTTTGACCAGTTGCAGGCGTAATAATGTTACTTCGAATCAGGGACTAGAATTCGAGTCGCGCCTAGTCCGTGAGCCGGTCGTTAATCCAGGCATAGAGTGCTTCCAACCCAGGGCGCAGTTCGACCCGCGGTTGCCAGTTGAGTAAGCGCCTGGCCTTGCTGTAATCCGCACAGCGGCCCCGGTCGCCCTCGGGTTTAGAGCGGTCATATTCGATGTCGATATTCTTCGCCGAAATTTCGACTATGGTTTCGGCAACTTCGCCGATTGCCGTGCAGACATCAGGACCGATCTGAATAACACCCTCGCCGAGACCGTACTGCAGCGTCAGTACGAGGGCATCGACAACATCGTTGACGTGAACAAACGCGCGTCCCTGTGAGCCGCTGCCCCAGATGACAAACGCTTCCTGGGGGTATTGAACTGCCTTGCGCACCAGCGAAGGAATCACCTGCCCGCGTTTATCGCTGTAATCGCAAGGCGTGCCGTAGACGTTGTGCAATACCAGCACCGAGACCGGGATATCGGTTTCCGCCTCCATCAGAAAGGTTTCGTATTCACCCATGAGCTTGCTCCAGCCATAGGCGGATTCGGGATAAGCCGGGTACTGGTCTTCCTCGACCAGTGGCGGTGCATCGACCCCTGTTTGCTTGTCCGCGGGGAAACTGCATGCCGTCCCCACATAAATAAATCCCTTAACCGGGTTGTTTCGCACCGAGGCAATGGTATTACTGTTGATCAACATGTTCTGGTGAAAAATGTCACCTTCGTTGCTGAAAACATAGCCGATGCCGGCGACGATCTCGGCCAGGTGATAAACATAGTCGACGCCAGGCAGTAGCGGGTCCAGAGCGCCCGGGACCGCCAGGTCGATCTCGTGAAAATCCCGCTCCATGTTGATGACATATGCCCCATTTTGAAGCAGGTACTCCTTGTGACCGCGCCAGAGATTGTCGACCACGCTGACGTGATATCCAGTTGCAACCAGTCTTTTGACCAGGTTCGAGCCGATCATACCGGCACCGCCGGTGACTAAAATGTGTTCGCGATCCATGTTTTCCCTGTGCCTGAACCTGGTTGGTTATTGTTTACTGGCAGCATATACATTGCCAAAGTACTCGATTGTTTTGTTTAAACCATCTTCCAGCGTGGTCGTCGGTTCCCAGCCGAGGACCGACCGGGCCAGCGAGATATCCGGTTTGCGTTGCATCGGGTCGTCCTGCGGCAGGGGTTGGTAAACAATGTCGGATTTGGATCCAGTCATCTCGATAATCTTGGCCGCCATGTCATAGATCTTCAGCTCGGTCGGATTGCCCAGGTTAATCGGTCCAGTGACGTCATCATCGGTTTCCATCAGCTTGACTAGCGCGTCTACGAGATCAGCGATGTAACAAAAGGAGCGAGTCTGGCTGCCATCCCCGTAAATCTCCAGGGGCTGGTTTTGCAATGCTCGTACGATAAAGTTCGAAATCACCCGACCGTCGTCGGAACGCATATTTTCACCATAGGTGTTAAAGATTCTAGCCACCTTGATACGAACCTGGTGTTGCCGGTAATAATCAAAAAACAGGGTCTCCGCGCAGCGCTTGCCCTCGTCATAGCAGGCCCGGGGACCGAGTGGATTAACGTTACCCCAATAGCTTTCCGGCTGCGGGTTTACAATCGGATCACCGTAAACTTCACTCGTCGATGCCTGCAGGATCTTGGCTTTGATCCTTTTTGCCAGGCCCAGCATGTTAATCGCGCCGTGAACGCTGGTCTTGGTGGTTTGCACTGGGTCGAATTGATATTTTACCGGTGAAGCTGGGCAGGCGAGGTTGTAAATCTCGTCAACCTCGACATAGAGTGGAAAGGTCACGTCATGCCGAATCAGTTCGAAGTTGCGCCTATCCATCAGGTGTTCGATATTGTGCCTGGTGCCGGTAAAAAAATTATCCGCACAAAGAACATCGTGCCCCCGATTGCAAAGCTCTTCGCAGAGGTGGGAACCGATGAAGCCTGCGCCTCCTGTCACTAGAATTTGCTTGGAATCCTGCATTTAATCTCCTGATTTCGTCCAGTCACTAATATCCGAAGCGACTGATTACAGCTGGACGAGACTGCATAATAATAACCATCTGCCAACAAATAGCTCACGGTAGCAATTTTGCCCTGTATATAGTTCAAAATAAACCACGCGATGATTAGTGAGCCCGGGGTGAAATTTAGCACCAGAGTCGCTTCCCTGTCTTATGGTATCCGAAAGGCTTGTGACCTTCGGGAATTCGAATTCTTATACCTTATAATTCCTCTTCAGTTGATACACGGGCTTAGCAGTATGATATATTTTTCAACTATAAAAGCACTTTCTGATTTTCCTAAACAACCACTATATCGACGCAAGATATAGATAATATTTAATCAATAGACCTGAAACCCGTGATCGAGATCACGCTTCAATAATAATGAGAGAGAATCTATGAGTGATTTGCCTGATAAGGATGATATTAAAGTCGTAATTCTGGCCGGGGGCCGGGGTACCCGAGCCTATCCGCATACCGATTATCTTCCTAAACCCATGTTACCTGTGAATGGCAAGCCGATCATAATGCACGTCATGCAGATTTTCGCCGCCCGGGGTTATCGTAAATTCGTACTCTCGGTCGGTTATCGCAGCGAGGTGATCAAGGACTATTTTGCCAACAAGTCGCTAGACTGGGAGGTTGAAATAGAACACACGGGTGATGAAACCGATACCGGCGGCCGCATCGCGAACTGCAAACATTTGCTTGGATCGACCTTTATGGCGACCTATTCCGACGGCCTGGCCAAGGTTCCTTTCGACGACTTGATCGCATTCCATCATCAACACGCCGGCCTGGCCACGGTTACCAGTGTGCCCCTAACCTCGCAATACGGCACCATCGACTCTACCGAAAGCGGGCGGATACTGAGCTTTAATGAAAAACCTACACTGCGCGAGCACTGGATAAACTGCGGTTTCATGGTTTTCAATCGCGACGTTTTTGATCATTGGGAAGGCGAAAATCTGGAACGAGAGGTGTTGCCGCGACTATCCGAGAAAGGCCTGGCCTACACCTACCACAGCGACGCGTTTTTCAAATCGATGGATACCTACAAGGATCAGCAGGATATCGAGGAGCTGTGCCGTTCCGGTCAGTTCGATTAATTAATCCAAATACGAAAGTCAAGGCTCATCCGGCACGGATGCACCCTTCGCTTTCTGTTTTATTGTCAGGCGGCGCTTTTGCGTTTACGCATAAATGCCAGTAGCGGCAATACGCTGCCAAACAGCAGCAAGGCGGGAGGTAAGGGTACTGCCGAAATCCCTGCGACCAGGTTCATGTTAATCGGAGCAAGGGATCCATCGGGGTTGACACCTTCGAAGATCATCCACCATAGCGATCCATCTTCCTG
>JAOTUD010000363.1 GCA_029864065.1 Gammaproteobacteria bacterium
TCGGTGCATTTTAACCGCAATGTCAGCTTGCCAGCATAATCTTTTGATTCACGGGTAAAAATAAATTTAATCGGAGTTTATTCAAGGTCCGGGCTTTTCAAGGCCGCTCAAAAAGTCTATAAAGGTCGCTCGTCTGTCACGCAGAAGGGAGGTTGAGATGTATCGAATCGAAACGACGGATCCGATTACCGGCAAGTCATTGACGCAACTTGTCGACATGCCATACGTAATCGAACAGGATCAGGAGGACAGCGTGGTGATCTATTTCGAGTCCGAGTATAACCGCGATCTTTACCTGCAAAATCCGGCCGAGCACAGGCTGGCGCACAATCGCAGGCAAGATTCCTGACGCGAGCCCCGGGGAGTTTCAAGATACCGGGAGCACTCGTCTAAAAACAGCTTCGGAGCCATCTGTTGGATGGCTTTTATTTTTCAACCTCCATAGCTTCACTCAATTAAATTTATTTATAAAATTAACTATATTTATTTGCTCCGATTGATAATATACGCGCTCCAGACACCACATATTAAAGTTATCGGAGGCACCATGTCCCTAAAAGGATCGCAAACAGAACAAAATCTGAAAGACGCATTTGCCGGAGAATCGCAGGCCAACCGTCGTTACCTCTACTTTGCCGCCAAGGCAGACGTCGAAGGTTTTAACGATGTATCCGCGGTTTTTCGTTCCACCGCCGAAGGCGAGACCGGACACGCGCATGGCCACCTCGAATACCTCGAAGAGGTTGGTGATCCCGCCACCGGCCTGCCGATAGGCAGCACCGAACTTAACCTGAAAGCTTCGATTGCAGGCGAAACCCACGAATACACAGACATGTATCCGGGTATGGCAAAAACCGCCCGCGACGAAGGCTTCGACGAGATCGCCGACTGGTTCGAAACCCTGGCAAAGGCAGAGCGTTCGCACGCTAACCGATTCCAGAAAGCGCTAGACAACCTGGACGCATAAACCGGTGTCAATCCGGGCCCGCTAGGGCCCGGAACCATTTTCAGGTATCCAGACATGTCCACTTCTACCCGTGAAGGCAGCGTCGATGCGCCCACCCGCCATCCGCTGGGCCAGAACGATCCCGGCTTCTACGACGAAACGGCCTGCTTCGAGGAGATGGAGCGGGTTTTCGATATTTGCCACGGTTGCCGCCGCTGCGTTAGCCTGTGTAACGCGTTTCCGACGCTTTTCGACCTGGTCGACGAGTCCACCACCCTCGAAGTGGATGGCGTGGCGAAAAAGGATTACTGGAACGTTGTCGATCACTGCTACCTGTGTGACCTCTGTTACCTGACCAAGTGCCCCTACGTTCCGCCGCACGAGTGGAACGTCGATTTTCCGCACCTGATGCTGCGCGCCAAGGCCATCGGTTTCAGGAACGGGCGCGCCAAATTTCGTGACAGGGTGGTTAGCTCCACCGACGCGGTCGGCAGTTTCGCCAGCATCCCGATCGTCGCCAACGTCGTCAACGCGGCCAACAGGAACGAGCACAGCCGCGCCCTGCTGGAGTCTGCGCTCGGCGTGCACGCCGACGCGCGGCTACCCGAATACCACAGCAAGACCCTGAGCAAGCGCACGCGCAACCGCAAGCCCGGTGACTTCGAAGTTAAAGCCACCGACAGGACAACCGGCAAGGTAGCCATTTTCGCGACCTGTTACGGCGAGTACAACGAACCCCTGCTCGGTGAAGACCTGCTCGCGGTGTTCGAGCATAACGACATCCCGACCATGGTCGTCAGGAAAACCGTGTGCTGCGGCATGCCCAAGCTGGAGCTGGGCGACCTCGACGCGGTCGGCAAGCTTAAGGATCACAACATCCCGCTGCTGGTAAAGCTGGTCGACGAGGGTTGGGACATCATCTCCCCGGTACCTTCCTGTACCCTGCAGTTCAAGCAGGAGTTGCCGTTGATGTTCCCCGAAGACGCCGACGTGGCGAAAGTACAGCAGGCGTTTTTCGACCCGTTCGAATACCTGGCGCTGCGCCACCGAGCGCAACTGCTGAAAACCGACTTCAAACAGGGCATTGGCAAGATCAGCTACCACGTAGCCTGCCATCAGCGCGTACAGCGCATCGGCCTCAAGACCCGCGACATCCTGGCGCTGATTCCGGACACCGAGATCGACGCCATCGAACGCTGCTCGGGACACGACGGCACCTATGCGATCAAGAAGGAATTCCACGAGGTGTCGATGAAAATCGTCAAACCGGTGGTTTCCCGCGTGCAGAAGAACGAACCAGACGCCTACGCCAGCGACTGCCCGATGGCGGGACAGCATATCTCGGCAGGGCTCGCCGACGGCAGCCACACCCAACACCCGATCAGCTTGCTGCGGCAAGCCTATGGAATTTAATCGATGGAGACCCGGATGAATCGACAGATTACCCGCGATGACCTGATGAGCCTCGAGCAGTACGCCGAAAAGCGCGGCGAATTTCGTCAACAGGTGATGGAACACAAGAAACACCGCCAGGTCGCGCTAGGGCCGAACGCAACGCTGTACTTCGAAGATCGCCTGACGCTGCTCTACCAGATCCAGGAGATGCTGCGCATCGAGAAGGTCTTCGAGGCCGACGGCATCAACGAGGAACTCGAAGCCTACAACCCGCTGATACCGACCGGCCGGGAATTCAAGGCAACCTTCATGATCGAATACCCCGACCCGCAGGTACGCGCTGCCCAGCTCGAGAAACTGGTCGGTATCGAAGACCTGGTGTGGATGCAGATCGGTGAGCACGACAAGGTCTGGTCAATCGCCGACGAAGACCTCGAGCGCAGCACCGAGACCAAGACTTCCGCGGTCCACTTCCTGCGCTTCGATATCAGCGAAGCAATGGCCCGGCAGCTCAAGGACGGCGACCCGTGGAAAATCGGCGTGCAGCATCCCGTCTACAGCTACGAGTTCGAAGTCGAGGGCGATACCCGCGCTTCCCTGATCAAGGATCTGGATTAACCAGCGCATCTTCCGGGTTGCCCTTCCTTGCCCACCGGGTAATATCAGATAAACAGTTTCTTGATGTTTCTAACCACGTCTGGAGCGCGCTTGAGCGCATTTATGCTTTCTTCCGGCGAAATACCCAGTTTCCCAATGGCCGGAACGGCACCGACCATGGGCAGCGTATGGTTGCGGTCACCCTGCATCATGGCGTAGTAGTTGGCGACCAGCACCAGGTCGCATAAATCGGCCGGGCCCGCGACGGCGCGCGACCATTCACCGCACTCCTCGGCGACCCGAATCAATTCGTCTAAAAAATTCCACTTGCGTAGTAACAGGCTCGAAATTTCGGGTCGCATGACCTGTATCGCATGGTCAACTTCGATGTGATCCAGCATCAGGTGATGATGCTCCAGCAGGCGATCGTCTATGACCAGCACGCCGATGCCGTGGACGAGGCCGGCCAGCATGGCCAGGTCCGGTGAAATTGATCGGCTCTTTTTCGCCAGTGTTCTGCTGAGCGCCGCGACGTTGAGGCTGTGGTCCCAGAAAGACCGCACGCGCTGCATATGGTTCAGCGGCAGGCGCCGGACCAGTTTTCCGACCGCATAGGTCATGACCAGGCAATAGACCGCCAGCAGGCCCAGCTGCTCGACCGAGTAACGGATTTTTTCTGCCGTGTTCATATCGCTGTCGCCAGGGCAGCGCGCGACATTTTTGATCTTTCTCGAGATGTCGGGATAGGCAATCAGGATATGCACCATCGCATCGACGTCGGTGGACTCGCCGCAGTAAATCTGCTGCATCCTCTCTGCAACCGACGGCAGCGACGGTAGCTTGATGCTGTTATCCATCAGGTTACGGTACAAATGGTTGACGATGGAATCGTCTTCGTCGGCATCGTCGGTGAACAGCGAGTGCACGCTGATATCGTCGACCGCGACGCCCGCCAGCTGCGCAAAATCGCCGAGTTCCTGCCCGTCTATTTTCATGTAGCTTACCGGGCCCAGCGCCTTGACGTCGTAAATACAGGGCCTTAGCTGCGCCACCGGTTTCATTTCGCGGTTTGCATCGGTCGTAAGCACCCGGGTTCTGCCGTCCCGGGCGGTCAGGGAAACGCGTCCGGCGATGACATAAAGTGCG
>JAOTUD010000366.1 GCA_029864065.1 Gammaproteobacteria bacterium
GCCGCATCGACGCGGCGCTGGAATATCTCGATGACCAGGGTTACCGGGATATCGTGATCGTCGCGCACAGCATGGGCTCCAGCATGGCCAGCCATTACCTCGCGCAGACCCAGTCCAGCGCGGTTTTGTCGGTCGTGCTGATCGGCATGGGCCCCGGCATCAACGGCACCGAAAACATCGAGTCGCTGGCGAAGATCGGGGTGCCGGTGCTGGACCTGTACGGCGGCCGGGACCTGGAGCAGGTGCTTGTGTCCGCCGCCAGCCGCGCCGCGGCAGGCGAGAAAATCGGTGCCGGGAAGTACCGGCAGATCAGCGTCCCCGGCGCCAATCATTTCTTCCAGGGACACGAGGCGGAACTGGTGCGCCACGTGATCGGCTGGCTGGAAGCGCGCTAGCGCTAACCGGTCGGTCACCTGGCATCATGGTACGGGTGAAGAAACGCTGGAACCAGCAGTCCGCCCCGAGGACGCTGGCGCAGATGGCGAACGCGATCGGCGCGACGATCTGGAAGCTCGCGGCCAACGTCGTGCTCAATCTCGAGAACGAAAATTTCGAAACCGAGACCCAGGGCCAACGCGTCGACATCATGGAGGAGGTCGTTTGTTACCTGGTGCATATCAGCGATCGTTACGTCTACTCCCGCGCCGATCAGGATCGGCGGGCCGAATTTATATCCGCGCTGGTAACGGACATGGCGCGCATGCTGGAGGACAGCCGGGTAGACGTGCAGGGTGCGGGCGAATACCGGGCAGCGTTTATCGACAAGCTTAACCGGCGTTCCGCGGAATATTCCTGCTGCGGATACAGCGACGACGCGGGCGCGGGGTTCGCGCTGCGCTGTCGTCTCGGTGACCACGTGCAGGCTACGATGGGCGCGCGCGACAACCGCTGGATACCGGATTACATAGTCGGGCGCGAGGCGCCGGAAATCGAGTCGGCGCTGCGGCGTTCCCTGTCAGGGCTGGTTGTCTTCGACTCCTAGCCCGCATATCTCACCGATTTCCTGCTGCGGACGCCGCAAAGCGCACCGTGACGAGCTGTACTCCCGACGGCCTGCTCTGCGTATAGTGTCGACTGCGCGCCTGCGCGGGCTTCTGCTGCGTGCCGCTCGCCACAGCGTCCTTGCGACGCCCGCGCTACGTAAAACGGTGAGATATGCGGGCTAGGTCTTGACCCAGTTGGCGAAGTTGTCGGTTGATTTCGCGCTGCCGTCCTCGTAACCGGCCTGGTAAGCCTCGGTAAGGCGCTGCTCCTCGCGCATCGGGTGGCCGAGGAAGCCGCCTTGCCAGCCAAGAATGTATTCGTCCTGGACATTCATTTCTTCCATCTTGGTTACAGCGTCTCGATAAGCCTGGTTCATCAGTAACTCCCTGGTGTGTTCAAGTTAATTCAGGTCTGCGCATCGAACTGGCTGGTGGTAACCGGGTCAATAACGCGCATGAAATGTTGCAAAATCAAAAGCCTGGAAAAGGCTAGCAAATTAAACAGGCGGCCGGTATATCCCAACTAGTCATCTTCGCGCATCATCAGGTAATAATGGTATTTCATCGTCGCCGCGCTGCCGGTGATGATCGACAGGATGGTCAGGATGGAGCCCAGCGCCAGCGTCGATACCCCGGTAATTCCCTGGCCGATGGTGCAGCCCATCGCGAGCACGCCGCCGACGCCCATCAGGATGGCTCCGATAACATGCATGAAAAAATCGTTCCACGAGACAAACCATTCGATTCGAATCCTGCGAAAAACGAGCGTGTACAGAAAAGAACCGAAAACCACGCCGGAGACGGTCGCGACGCCGAAGGTCAGGAAGGTCGGCGCAAAGCCCTGTTTCAGGTACTGCACGACGTGACCGGTGGGGCCGATGAAGGTGAGCGACTGGGCGCCGGTAAAAAACGGCCGCTGATCCATGAACTCAAGCTCTTCGAGCAGCCTTTGTCCGCCTGGACCGGCGGTGACGTACCAGGCGATCACGATCAGCGCGCCGATAATGACACCGGCGCTCACGAGTTCCAGGTTTTCACGAAAATCGCGCGCTCGCAGGATCCAGTACAATAGCGGCAGGCCAGCCAGTAAGGCAACGATCAACCCGTGGGTCGCGCCCCAGTCGACCCCAGCCAGGCCGAACACGACCGCTGCGATGTCCTGGCTCGGAATATCGCGCAGCGAAAAATCGATGCTGAACGGCAGCATCCACTGCAGGAAGCCGAGGTAGCTAAGGTTGGTAAAAAGCATCCACCACGCGACAGTGCCCATGACGATCAACACCACCAGCGACTTCATGTTGCCTTCGCCGAGCCGCACCAGGGTCTTGTTGCCGCAACCGCTCGCGAGCGTCATGCCGACGCCGAACATCAATCCGCCCAGCAGGTGGCGCAACCAGATAAAATTAGCGCTGCGATAGGGTGGATTCGAGGTTTCGTTGCTGGTGGTCAGCGACAGGTCGATCAGTGCCGAATATTCGAGTAACCCGACCCCGAGAATGGCGGTTACCACTGCCAGCATCCACGAACGCATCCGGTTCAGATCACCGATGTTGATCCAGTCGGAAACCGCGCCCATGGTGCAGAAATTGGCCTTGTTGGCGATTGCCCCGAAGACGATCGACAGGCCGAAGGCCCACAGCAGCGATTGCGTGTATAGATTGATGTCCATTTATCCTGACTTCGTCTTATTCAAAATAAGAAGGAGTTAATCATCATCACTTATGGCCGGCAAAGCTAGCTCGATGCCCGTTGGCTCTCAATCAGCCTGTCTCCGACACGGCCCGTAGTGCGGAAGTTGTTGACGCTATCATGGATTCTGCTATCGAAAAGCATTTAAATCTCTCAGCTTGGGGCAGCGGTCGCATCGATGCAACTGCTGCCCCAAGGAACGAATCTGATGAGACGAATAACATCGAATTACAGACTACGGTTATAGCTCAATACGAACTCGTACTGGTCCATCTCCAGCTCCACTTGCTGTGCGGGATCGAAGGTATTGGTGCCCTTGACCGATACGCTGGGAGCATACATCGCCGCGAAGCTGAGCGCACTTTTGGCATCCAGCTGCCTGGTGAAACCGAAGGTAAGGGTTTCCTCGATGACGCCCGGCGCCAGGATATTGAACATGATTTCTTCCTTCGGAATCGGCTGCTCGCTGACGCTGACACCGACACGCCAGGTCATATCGCCGTCCTGCCACTGGTAACCGACCTTGACGACCTGGATATCCTGCCAGCCGAATCCGGCGCCGTTGCTGCCGCCGAGACAACCGGGACCCCCAACGCCTGGCATGCAGTCGGTAAATAGCAACTGAATCGGATTCGATACGGAGGGCACGTCTTCATAATTAATCTGCTGCAGGTCGACGACCAGTACCCCGTCCTGGCCGATATCGAAGGCGGCGCCGATGGTTAGATTTGAAGGAATGTCGAAATCGCCCTTTTCGGCGAACAGGCCCGCGTAATCGTCGAATTCGCTCATCTCGATCTCGGGCTGGTACGCGGCGCCCAGTCGAATCCCCGGTGAAACCTCGGTCTGTATACCGAGGCGGACACCGATACCAGTCGAGGTATCGTGACCGTTATTGCTCAGGCTGTTCGGATCGGTAGAGAACGGGGCGAAGTTGGCCAGGCCGTCGGCTTCGAATCTCTGGTAGGCGACGATACCGCTGATACCCCAGGACGTGGTCGGCGATAGCCTGGCCGAGTAGGTCGTGGAAAAAAACAGCTGTGACAGGTCGACACCTGCCGTATTAGCGCCGAAGGTGCCGGGCAAGGTCACGAAGCTCGCTACGCCATCGAACAGCGTCGCGGTTCCGCCTTTGTACTCGGTATTCATGCCGCCGTTGCCGTAAACCGAAATGCCGATGCTGCTGTCCGGGTCGAGCACCCAGTTGTAGCCAAACTGCGGGATCAGGAAGAGCTCGTTGTCGCTGTCGATGCTCTGATTGCCGTCGCCGATGCTGAAGGTACAGCCGCCGGGCGAACAACCCGGAGCGGGCGCGCCGGTGGCGGTGTAACTGCGCATCGGGGCGAATAAACCGACACCGACGTCGTAACGGGCCCCTTGCAAGACCATGCCCGCGGGGTTGTTGGAC
>JAOTUD010000012.1 GCA_029864065.1 Gammaproteobacteria bacterium
CGATCACCAGCGGCCAGCGCATCAGGTTCAGCGCCAGGTAACTGCCGGTGTCGGAGAAAGTCGATTCGGCTCCGATCAGCCACCAGTGACGGCGGAAAACTTGCTCGCATTCGTAAGCGTAAATATCGCTATCGTGGTAACAGTGGTGTGGCAGCGTAGCGGTCATAAGCGAATTCCGGCGTTAATGTTTGCATTACGCGATCAGATGATGGTCCAATCGTGCGCATGCCGCAACAATCAAATTTAACAGGCTGCCTGTGGATGCTGGCCGGGGGGTTGCTGTTTGTCGCCGTCACCGTACTGGTGCGTCATCTCGGCTCGGATATGCCGGCGGTCCAGGCGGCTTTCATCCGCTACTCGATCGGCGTGTTGCTGCTGTTGCCGCTGATCTGGCGCATGCGCTGGCGCGGGATACGCGCGGGCAGTTTCAGGCTTTATTGCTATCGCGGCGTCGTGCACGGCGTGGCGGTCATGCTGTGGTTTTACGCGATGGCGCGAATTCCGCTCGCGGAAGTGACCGCGATCGGATTTTCCACGCCGGTATTCACCGCGCTCGGCGCGATCCTGATTTTTCGCGAGCAGGTCAGGGCGCGGCGCATGCTCGCGATTCTGGCCGGTTTCATCGGCACGCTGATCATCCTGAGGCCGGGCTTTCAAATCATCGAGGCCGGATCGCTGGCACAACTGGTGGCGGCGTTTTTCTTCGCCGGCTCGTTCCTGCTCGCCAAGCAGATGACACGGCGCGAAAACTCCGGCGATATCCTGGTCATGCTGAGCATATTCTGCACCCTGGCGCTGCTGCCCGGGGCGGTCTATTACTGGCGGGAACCGACCCTCGTCGAAGTCGGCTGGCTGGCGCTGGTCGCGCTGTTCGCGACCGCCGGTCACTATGCGTTGACGCGCGCGATCGCGCATGCGCCGCTGACGGTCACGCAACCGCTGTCCTTCCTGCAACTGGTGTGGGCGATACTGTTCGGTTACTGGCTGTTCGACGAAATCCCGGATATCTGGGTCATTACCGGGTCGTTGCTGATAGTTGGCGCAATCAGTTACCTGACGCACCGCGAGGCGGTGGCAGCGCGCCGTGAAAGGATTCGGGCCGCGGCGTCTGCGCCGGTTTAACGGTGGCTGCGTGGCGGGATTACTGTTTCGCGCCGGCTTCCAGCAGGATGTCAACCATGTGCTGGTAACCGCGCGCGCGCGCCAGTTGGAGAGGGGTGCGGCCGCTGCCGTCAGGCAGGTCGACGGCAGCGCCTGCATCGATCAGGGCCCTGAGCGTTGCCATATGTCTCTGACCGCCATCACCGAGCACGATAGCTTCGATCACCGCGGTCCAGTTGAGATTGTTGATATGGTCCAGCGGCGCACCGGCCTGGATCAGGGTCTTTACAATGGTGAAATGCCCGAGATGTGCCGCGGCGATTAACGCGGTGCCGTCGTAGCGGCTGGTTACGTTATCGGCGCGGCAGCCCAGGGTTAACGCCAGTTTCAGGGTTGGGAGGTCATTGGCGACTGCCGCAATGGTGACGATATCGTAGAAATCGTCTTCCAGCGCATTTGCATCGGCGCCGGCAGCCACCAGGCGGCGCATGGCCTGGTGATTGTTGAGGTAGGTGGCTACATGGAGCGCGCTGCGGCCATGATTATCGCGCTGATCGATATCCGTTACTGCTTCGAGTTCCCGCTCGAGCGCGGTAGCGTCATGCCGCGCCACGGCGAGAAACAGGCCCGTGTAATTAGCCAGTTCGATAGCATCGGGAGGCGTTTGCGCGTGAATTGATGATGCGCAGACGCACAATGCCAGAAACCTGATCAGCCGCTGGATGCGAGATCCGCGGCTGCCGGGATGGGACCGTAGCGGCGTTCTATCCAAGCGCTATATCGAGTGCTTTGAGGATGCGATCGACTTCATCCGTGGTGCCGTAGTGCACCAGCGACAGGCGCACGACGCCGTCCTCCGGGTCGATGCCGAGATCGCTGATCAGACGATGCGCGTAAAAGTGACCGTGCTCGGTGCCGACGCCGGCGTCCTGCAGCTTATGCGCGACCGACTCGGAGCTCTGATTTAGCGGTTTGAATGCGATCGTCGGCGCGCGGTCGTCATCGTTGGCGTGAGTTTTGCCGATCAAGCGGACCTGCGGGTGATGGTCGAGAAACTCGAGCAGTGGCGCCGCCAGCGCGTTTTCGTGCTGCAATACCAGTGGATGGATTTCGTCCAGCTTCGTATTGAGGGCTTTGTCGCTGTCGCCGAAATGGTGCCGGTGCAGCGCGTCGAAGTAATCCAGCACCCCGGCGCATCCGGCGACCTGCGCGTGCTGCGGTCCGGCCGGGTTGAAATCCTTGGTCGGGATGCCGCTGTTGAAATAATGCGCCTGCGACGTCATGTCGCCGCGGACGTCAGCGTTGATGTACATCAGGCCCTGGTGCGGACCGTATACCTTGTACAGGCTGAAGGCGTAACCGTCGACGCCCAGCGCCTTCAGGTCCGCCACGTGATGCGGCGCGTAGGCGACGGCATCGACAAACACGCGCGCGTTGCTGCCCGACTTGATGGTTTTCGCGATCTCGGCCACCGGGTTGACGGTGCCGACGATATTCGAGCAATGCGTGAAAAATACCCAGCGGGTGCTGTCGCGCAGCAGCGGAAACAGCGCTTCGATATCCAGCAGCCCGCTGTCGGGATCGACTTCCCATTGGCGGATGGTGGCGCCTTTTTCGATCGCCTTGCGCCGCCACGCGCCGCTGTTGGTCTCGTGGTCCTGGTTGGTTACGATAATTTCGTCGCCGGGCATCCACAGATCGCCGATGGCCTGCGCCATCACGTAGGTGTTGATCGACGTCGACGGTCCGATGGTGAGTTCCGAGCGATCGATATTCAGCGCCTGCGCCCAGCCATGGTAGGACCGATCCATCGCCTCGCCGGCCTCGGCGGAAGGTGAATAACGCGAGTAAGGCTGCACGCGCGTGTGCCGGTTATAGTGCTCCAGCAGGTCGTTGGCCTGGTTGCAGACATAGCTGCCGCCGGCGTTCGACGCGAACACGAATTCCGGGTTGTCGTCCAGTTGTCCGAAATGCGATCTGGCAAAGTCGATGTCGAGTTTCATATGCTGCTCCGTCCGAAGGACTCAATGGTAGTTGTTTTTGTACTCGGCATAAACCGCTTCGAAGCGCGCCAGGTTTTTTTGCGTGTAGTCCGCGAAATCCATGTCGATCCGTGAATAGAGTTCCGATACCATCGACCACAGGGTCTCGCGCAGCAGCGACGCGCATTTCATCGCATGGTAGCTGGCGAGCCTGTGCTCGTCGGCGGCGACGCCGTAGTAACGTTCCAGCATCGCGCGTTCCTGAGCTTCGTCGAACTCATTGTTCGAAGCCAGGTTCGACAGGTCGAACAGCGGACTGTTGAAACCGGCGTAGTCGAAATCGATGAGCCAGATGCGTTCGCCGTCGTCGATAAAGTTGGCCGGCAGCAAATCGTTATGCCCGAAAACGATATCGACCGGCCCGACCGCGCTTTCCAGTTGCGCCGCGATCCGCGCCAGTTCGGGCAGGCGCGCGGCGTGCGCGCTGGCGCCCTGCGCCAGCAGGTTCTGGTAATGGCGCAATACCTGGAACACCCAGAACATGACGGCAACGCCGTCGAAGCGCTGCGGTAGCTCGCGATGAAAACGCTGCAGCAGGTCGACGATGCGCTGCAGGTTGCGCTCGACGCGCACGTCGGCTTCGTCGTAAATCTTGCCGTCGACGAATCGGACCACGAGGATTCCCGGCTCGTGGTACACCAGTTCCGGGCTTACGCCGATCTCGAAGGCTGCCCGGCAGCTGGCAATTTCGTTGGCGCGCGAGATCAGGTGCACCGGGTCGTCCTCGCCGAGGCGCACGACGTAGTCGGCAGCGCCATCGCTTACCTTGAAGTTGAGGTTGGTCATGCCGCCGCCCAGGGCTTCGATGTCAACCTTGCCCTGCCAGCAGGACAGGCTGGCGATGCGGTCGGTTGCGGGGTTACTCATCGCGTTTGCCTGTTCTGGATATCGATCGAGCCATGATAGCATCGGCGTCATCATGCGCAATCACGCGAAGCAATTCTTTGAGCGGGGCTGGTGCCGGTTCGCACGGGATCCGGAGCTCCAGCGCTGGGTCGGGGCGGCGCTTGCGCCCGCGCGCGCGACGCTCGACGACCCGCGGCAGTCGAACTGGCTACGCTACCAGGGTACCTGGTTTGCCGGCGTAAATGCGCTGCCGAACGATGACGACGGGGCGGTCGGGGGGAGCGGCCCGCTGCGTGGTAACGCGGTAAATTTTATCAACGATGTACTGGGCCTGTCCGGTTTTGCATGGGACCTGGCCCAGGTTTCCATCTGCTATCCCGGTTACCCAATGCCGATGGATGGCGAAAGCCCGGGCAGGACGCGCTACCGGCGCGAGCGCGACGCCGCGCATGTCGATGGCCTGTTACCCGAGGGTCCGGAGCGGCGGCGGCACCTGCGTGAGCATCACGGCTTCATCCTCGGCATTCCAATGGTCGAGTTCGACGCCGATGCGTCGCCGTTCGTGGTGTGGGAAGGTTCGCATGAAATCGTGCGCGACGCCTTCAGGCGCCGTTTCGACGGGCTGCCGCCCGGGTGCTGGGGCGAGGAAGATATTACCGATATTTACCACGCGGCGCGCGCACAGGCTTTCGTCGAATGCAGGCGGGTCGAAATCCACGCACGACCGGGCGAGGCTTTCATTGCGCATCGCCTGGTGCTGCACGGCATGGCGCCGTGGCGCGACGGCGCCATCGCCACCGAAGACGGACGCATGATCTGTTATTTTCGTCCAGACCCGTTTGGTCCCTTCGAATGGCTTAACGATCCGTGATCGGATAGTTGTTCTGCGACTCCCGGCGAAGGGGTTAGAGCACGTTTTTCGGTGTTTTATGCGCCAAAAAAATAAAGCTCGGCGAAAAACCTAGTCTGACCCCGAGGGTTCTGAATGTCAACCCCGCGCAAGCGGGGATCTCGCAAAGCGCCGGCGCTATACAATCCGGAACTCGCTCGATCCGAATTCTCGGGGTGAGACCAGATTTTCCTCGATATTTCTCTAAACGCCGCTGTCACGGAAAAATCAGTTCTGACCCCTTCGCAGTGAGCCGCGGGCCAATTCCTGTCGAAGTCTCCGCTCGATTCAGAGCGTGACCACTCCGCCGGGAGTCTCGATAGCGGCCATCAGGTAAGGTGATTCGGAATCCGGCAATGGCTCGATCTGCACCAGGTGACTGGCGTCGATTGCATCCAGCCGCTCGGCCAGCCAACGCGGCCGGTTGTGATAAATCGTCAGCGCGTGCAACACGCATCCGAGATCGGCCATGCCCCGCGACGGGTGCGGTGAGCTATGCCATTGAATGCAGTAAGGCAGCATGCCGCCAGCGAGCAGCCTGCCGTCGTCGGTCAGCGCGATTTCCCATTCGAGATTATCCCGGCTGAGCCGCGTCGGCACGCCGATATCGAAACCGGCGTCGCCGACCAACCGATGGATATCGGGCGTATTCATGACCCAGGTAATCAGCCGCGGTTGCCGTTTCAGCGATGCCCGAATCGTCGCCTCGTCGAGACCGAACCAGCGAGGACGCGGCGGCGCCTGCGCCTGTGGGTCGATCGCAATGACTTCCAGGTAGGCATCGTTTGCGAGTTGCATCAGGTGGTTGTGGGTGCCCATGGTTTGATGGAATCCACCCGCTGGAATTGCGACGCCCAGGGTTTGGTGCAGGTAATCGACGCCCTGCTGCAGCGAATCCGCGGCGATAACGATGTGATCCAGCTGGTTCATGCCGGCATGGTAAATCACGGCGCTACCGGTTGACAGTATTACAGGGTAGAATTTCCCGATCCAAATCCATTGCAAGGTGATGCCAATGAATATACTGACCAATCAAATCGGCTACACCGTGGGTGATGCCAGCCACCAGGGATACCTGGCCTACGATGACGAAATTACCGCAGCTCGCCCCGGTGTCCTGATTGTCCACGAATGGTGGGGGCTGAACGATTACATCGTGCGCCGTGCGCACATGCTTGCCGAGCTCGGGTACGTGGCCCTCGCGGTCGATATGTACGGCGGCGGCCGGGTCGCCGACAACCCCGCGCAGGCCGGGGAATTGATGAACGGCGTGCTGAATGACATGGAAACCGGCACTGCCGCGCTCAAGGCAGGTTTCGATTTACTGCTGGCTCAACCCGGCGTCGACCGCGCGCGCAGCGCAGCGGTCGGTTACTGCTTCGGCGGTGCAATGGTGTTGCACATGGCGCGCATCGGCCTGCCGCTATCCGCCGTCGCCAGCTTTCATGGCGCGCTGGGCTCGTTTCATACCGCGGCGCCGGGCAGCATCAAGCCGAAGATACTGGTATGCCACGGCGCCGCCGATTCGATGGTAACCATGGACGACCTCGACGCATTCAGGCAGGAGATGGAGGTCGCGCAGGCCGACTACGAAGTGCTGCTGCTGGATGGCGCGAAGCACGGTTTCAGCAATCCGCAGGCCGACGTCAACGCCGAAAAATACGGCATCGATCTGGGCTATAACGCGCAGGCCGACGAAAAATCCTGGGCCGCGCTGCAGGCACTTTTCCAGCGGGTTTTCTAATGCCGCTCGAAATGGATCTGAGCGATGTGCGCCGTGATTATGAAGCGCACGGCCTTAGCCGAAAGGACATGGATCCAGATCCGTTCGCGCAGTTCGGTCAATGGCTGCAGCGCGCGCGCGACCTCGAGTTGCTTGACGCCACGGCGATGACGCTGGCCACGGTGGATGCCGATGGCCAGCCGTCGGCGCGCGTCGTGCTGCTGAAACATTTCGCCGCCGACGGATTCTGCTGGTATTCCGATTCGCGCAGCCAGAAGGGCAGGGAACTCGCGGCGAATCCGCGCGCGGCGCTGCTGTTCCACTGGCGTGATTTCAGCCGCCAGGTGCGCGTGCACGGCAGGGTCGAAGCGATGCCGGTCGAGGACGCCGAGAAGTACTTTATGCTGCGTCCCGAGGACAGTCGTTTCAGCGCCGCCGCGTCGCAGCAGTCCAGCGAAATCGAAAGCCGCTCCCATCTCGAGGACGAGGTGTTGCGCCTGCGCGCCGCCTATCCCGATGGGGACGTACCGCGTCCGCAGGCCTGGATCGGCTATCGCCTGACGCCCGGGTATTTCGAGTTCTGGCAGGGTCAAAGCAGCAGGCTGCACGACCGTATCGTCTATACCCCGGTCGAAAACGGCTGGCAAATGAAACGCATATCACCCTGATGCTGCTCGCCGCGTTCGTCGCTTTCGGACATTACCTCGCGTTTTTCGCGCTGGCGGTGACGCTGGTGCTCGAACTGGCGCTGATCACCGAGTCCCTGAGCGTCGAGGTGGCAAGTCGAATTCAGCGCGCCGATCGCTTCATGGCCGCCGCCGCGTTGCTGCTGCTGTTATTCGGCTTCCTGCGGGTGATATATTTCGAGAAAGGCGCCGATTATTATTTCAGCAACACGTTTTTCCAGGTCAAGCTGGCGCTATTCATCATTGCCGGGGCGATTTCGCTGTACCCGAGCGCGGTGTTCCGCCGCTGGGGCAGCGAGTTGCGGCAGGGTATCGCGCCCGAGCTGACCGCCGCCGCGGTCGGGCGCCTGAAAAAGGCGATTCACTGGGAACTGGTGCTGATCGCCGGCATCCTGGTTTGCGCGTCGCTGATGGCAAAGGGATTCGGCGGCTAGAATTCAATTCCCGGGATCGATTATGACCAGCAACTTTACCTCGCGTTTACGGCAAAAAGACTTATTGATCGGCACGATGCTGACGATTCCGGCCCCCGAGGTTGCGGAAATGGTCGCCAAATGCGGCTTCGACTGGCTGTTCATGGACGGCGAGCACAGCCCGCTGTCGATACTCGACTGGCAGCGCCTGATACAGGCGGTCGGCGGTCGCTGCGCCAGCGTACTGCGCGTGCCCTCCGCGAGCGAACGCGATATCAAGAAAGCGCTCGACATCGGCGCCGCCGGGATTATCGCGCCGATGGTCAACGACGCGGAGCAGGCACGTCGCGTGGTCGGCTGGAGCAAGTATCCGCCGCGCGGGCAGCGCGGCGTCGGCCTCGCCCGGGCCCAGGGCTACGGGCTGGATTTTTCCGACTACATGGCCTCGGCGAACGACGATACCGCGGTGATCATACAGGCGGAGCATATCGACGCGATCGATAACGTCGACGAAATCGCGCGGGTCGACGGCCTCGACGCGATATTCATCGGTCCCTACGACCTGTCCGCGAGCATGGGTAAAACCGGGGAGGTCGACGCTCCCGAGGTGGTTGCCGCGATCGCCGAGGTAACCCGTGCCTGCGTTCAGAACAAGCTTGCGCTGGGCTACTTCGGATTGAACGCCGACAGCGTGCGGCCCTACATCGACAAGGGCTATAGCCTGATTTGCGCGGGCGTCGACGCCGGCTTCGTAACCGCGGGCGCGAGCGAAATAATGCAAGGCCTGAGGACATGATTGAATTGAACCTCGTCCCCGCCGGCTGGATGTCATCCCCGCGCAAACGTGGATCTAAATAGCGGTGCCACCATTGCAAGGTCCCCGCTTGCGCGGGGATGACGTCGATACATCTGAATGATGCTCCAGGAGTAATCAATGACTGAAAAAAGCAGAACACTGATCCTGACCGAAGTGGATGACCTCGCGCGCCGCGCGCTGGCCGCTTGCGGTGCCCACGGTCGGCAGCTGGAACTGGCGGTGCAGTCGGTGGTCGACGCGGAATGCGACGGTATCCGCACCGTCGGGCTCGGCTACCTGCCGCTCTACTGCGGTCATCTGCAGGTCGGCAAGATCAATCGCGACGCGGTACCGTCGCACGCGCAGATCGCGCCGTCCGTGCTGCGTTCGATGGCTGACAGCGGCTTCGCCCATGCCGCGTTTGCCGACGCCGAAGACGCGTTTTACGTGCTTGCGCGGCAACAGGGCATCGCCGCGCTGTCGATCGTGGATTCCTACTCCGCCGGCGTGGTCGGCTGGTTCGTGCAACGCATGGCCACGGCCGGGCTGATCGGGCTAGGCTTCGCCAATTCGCCGTCGGCGGTCGCGCCGGCGCCGGGAGCGGGCCCGTTCTTCGGCACCAACCCGATGGCTTTTGCGATTCCGCGCGGCGAACGGGATCCGATCATCGCCGACATGGCGACCAGCCAGGTCGCGCTGGTAACGATCAAGAAGGCCGCCGCGGAAGGCAGGTCGATCCCGCTCGGCTGGGGTTACGATGCCGACGGCAACGACACCACCGACGCGGCCGCGGTCATCAACGGCGGCGCGCTGGCGCCGGCGGGCGGCTACAAGGGCATGCTGCTGGGCCTGCTGGTCGACCTGCTCGCCGGGGTGCTAAGCGGTCCCCATTGTTCGTTCCAGGCGCCGGTGTTCAAGAACAATACCGGCGGCGAACCCAGGGTCGGGCAGTTTTTCATCGCCATTTCGCCGGGTGGATTGACCCCGGGCGGCGATCATGCCTATGCCGACCGGCTCGAAACCATGCTCGCCGCGCTGGCCGCCGAACCGGGCGTGCGCCTGCCGGGTGCGCGCCGCCACGAGTCGCGCCTCAAGGCCGAAACCGACGGTGTCGACGTACCGCTCGAACTGATCGAAAAGCTGGAGGGTTTCGCCGCCTCCGCGTGACTCCGTTGCGCAGGTCGTCACCGTGACAGCGGGATTTTCCAGGCTGATTTTGCCAATTATTTACATTTAAGACTCCCTTAAGTTTCCGCGCGGATACTCGCCTCAATATTTTTCACGAGGCAATTGAAATGCAGTTGTTAGCCAGTACCCCGGCAGCCACGCCGATACCGCTCAGGGTCCCGCGATGCGGGGCTCGCCAGCAGCTCCCGCGCCTGATCGAGGCCGAACATCCGCTGCGCGAGCGCGTGGAAAAGTTTATCGCCGGACGATTTCTGGCGGTGCATGGGGCACGCGTTTCGAGTTTCATGCCGACCCTGGTCGCGTTATTCGGCGACGATGACGATATCCTGGCCGCGCTCGGAATTCGCGGCGCCGCCAGAGAATCCCTGTTCCTCGAGCACTATCTCGATATGCCGGTAGAACGGTCGATCGCGCTCAACGCCGGCGCACCGCTGGCGCCGCAACGGGAGCGCATCGTAGAGATCGGTAACCTGGCCTCGGTCGATCGACATTCCCGACAAGGTTGTCGAAAGCGGCTTTTCAGAGTTTGTATTCGAAGGCGAAAAATGGCTGACGTTTGCGCTCAAGGCCAGCCGCGACGATTTGCGCATCACTGTCGGCGAGCGCAGCGAAATCAGGACCGAGATCACCGAGTATATCAGCGGCGGCCTGCTGATACCGCTGGTTTTGCTGACGCCGATTATCCTGTGGATACTGTGGCAAATCATCGGCGTCGCGTTGAGGCCGCTGCAGGATGTCACCGACCAGCTGCGGCAGCAGGATTTGAAAGACCTCAATACCATCGACGTCGCCGGAGTGCCGCGCGAGATCAGTCCGCTGGTGAGCGCGTTGAACCAGATGATCGAGGATCTCGATGCCGCCTATGCGCGTGAACGCCGTTTCGTCAGCGACGCGTCGCACGAACTGCGCAACCCGCTCGCCGCGCTGCTGATCAACGTCGAAAACGCGATCGAGGAGAGCCAGGGACGTGAATCGCTCGATACGATGCAAAGCATGAAAACCAGTATCCAGCGGCTCACCCACATGGTGTCGCAGCTACTGAAGCTCAGTCATTTCGAGAACCCGATGTCGACCCAGGAGTACGACCAGGTAGACCTCGGCCAGGTTTGCGAACGGAACGTCGATACGTTCAGATCGAAGGCCGACGCCAGGGGCTTGCAGATCGAACTGCAGCTGCCGTCGGAATCCTGCCTGCTGATGGGCGCGGAGTCGCTGCTGAGCAGCCTGTTGGCCAACCTGCTGGATAACGCGATCAACTACTGCGACGCGAACTGCAGGATACGCCTGCGTTGTGAACGGTTTGAAAACAGTCTCCTGCTGTCGGTTGACGATTCGGGACCAGGCCTCGTTGCCGACCAACGCGAAAAGGCGCTGGGCCGCTTTTATCGCGCCGCAGACACCAACACGCCTGGCGCGGGGTTTGGCTTTTCGATCGTCAAGACGATTGCGGAAAGCCATCATGCCACGGTCGAACTCGACCAGTCCGACATCGGCGGTCTCGCGGTCAGGGTTCGTTTCGATTTAGGCTGATAAAGCCGCCTCACATCCGGTAAAATCGTAATAACCGCAAGCTGCGGGCAGCACGAGAAGCGATTACGGATTCATGAGTTACAACAATCTCAGTGTACGTGTCGGCGCGGACATCGGTGGAACCTTCACCGACGTCGTGCTCGAGCACGGTTCCGGTCAGCACAGCTCCAAGGTGCTGACAAATAACAGCAATCCGGAGCAGGCCATCATCGACGGCCTGCGCAAGGTGACGCAGATTGCCGGGGTCGGCATCGAGCATATCGACCAGCTGATCCATGGCACCACGCTGGCGACCAATGCGCTGATCGAGCGCCGCGGCGCCGCGACCGCGTTCATCACCAGCCTGGGATTTCGCGACGTCATCGAAATGCGCACCGAGGGACGCTTCGAACAATACGATTTGAACCTGAGCCTGCCGCCGCCGCTGATCGCGCGCGAGCATCGTTACGTCGTCGCCGGCCGCATCGCCGCCAGCGGGCGCGAACTGGTAGCGCTCGACGAGAACGAACTGCAGCGCATCGCGACGCGCATCGGCGAGCGCGGCTACCAAAGCGTCGCCATCGGTTTCATCCATGCCTACGTCAATGCCGCGCATGAGCGTCGCGCGCGCGAAATCATCGCGGCCGAGGTCCCGGGTATCAGCATCTCGATATCGAGCGAGGTGTCGCCGCAAATGCGCGAATTCGAGCGCTTCAACACGGTTTGCGCGAACGCGTTCATCAAGCCGCTGATGGCGTCCTACCTGCAGCGCCTGGTGGATCGGTTTCGCGACGAGGGGGGCGTTTGCCCGGTGTTCATGATGCATTCCGGCGGCGGGCTGATTTCGGTCGAAAGCGCGATCGAGTTTCCGGTGCGCCTGCTCGAGTCCGGTCCCGCGGGCGGCGCCATTTACGCGGCCGATTTCGCCGCCGGTTACGGGCTCGACAAGGTGTTGTCTTACGACATGGGCGGCACTACCGCGAAAATCTGCATGATCGAAGACCGCGTGCCCAAGACTGCGCGCAGTTTCGAGGTCGCGCGCACCTACCGCTTCAAAAAGGGATCCGGCATGCCGGTTTCGATTCCGGTTATCGAGATGGTCGAAATCGGCGCCGGCGGCGGCTCGCTGGGCTGGGTCGACGAAATGAACCAGATACGCGTCGGCCCGGAAAGCGCCGGCGCGGAACCCGGTCCCGCCTGCTACAACCGCGGCGGCCTGAATCCCGCGGTTACCGATGCGGACCTGTTGCTGGGTCGGCTCGATCCCGAGCGCTTCGCCGGTGGCGATATCCGGCTCGAGACCAAAAATGCGGAAACCGCGATGCAGCGCGCCATCGGCGATCGCCTCGGCATGGATATCGATATCGCGGCGATCGGCATCTGCGAAGTGGTCGACGAAAACATGGCCAACGCGGCGCGCGTGCACGCGGTCGAAAACGGCAAGGAACTCGGGGATTTCACGATGATCGCCTACGGCGGCGCGGCGCCGCTGCACGCCAGCCGGCTGTCCGAAAAACTCGGTATCGATGAATTGCTGATACCGCCGGGCGCCGGCGTCGGCTCGGCGATCGGGTTTCTGCGCGCGCCGTTCGGCTTCGAGGCGATACGGGGCGCCTTTCTGCGCCTCAGCGAATTCGATGCCGGCTGGACCAACCGGCTGATCGACGAACTCGACGACGAGGCGCAGCGCTTCGCTCGCACCGGTTCGACGGAGCTGGAACTGCTGCGCGAAATCAAGGCTTACATGCGCTACCAGGGGCAGGGCTGGGAGATCATGGTCACGCTACCCGACCGCGAATTCAAGAACGGCGACGAGGCGGAAATCCGCAAGCGCTTCGAGGACGAGTATATCCGGCTGTTCGGGCGCGCGCTCGACGGCATCGATATCGAGATCATGACCTGGTCGGTGCAGGTTCGAAGCCGGCTGGCCGAGCCCCGCAAGGTCGTCCCGGTGGGTACCGAAACGCCTCGTTACAGCGACGAAAGACGGCGTATCTACGATGCGCGCGAACAGCGCTTCCTTGACGCGGCCGTGTTCCAGCGTGACGATCTGCAGGCCGGCGACCTGGTGTCCGGGCCCGCGGTGATCATCGAACGCGAAACCAGTACCATCGTCAACAACCGTTTCCAGGCGATCCGGCAATCGGATGGCTGCCTGCTGCTGAGACTCAAGGGGAAAACCAGTGACTGACGGCATTTCCAACGTGCACATGCAGGTGATGTGGAACCGGCTCATCTCGGTCGTCGAGGAGCAGGCCCTGACCCTGCTGCGCACCGCGTTTTCGACGTCGGTGCGCGAAGCCGGCGACCTGTCCGCCGGGGTATTCGACGAGCAGGGCCACATGATCGCGCAGGCGGTTACCGGCACCCCGGGTCACGTCAATGCGATGGCCGAGGCCGTCGGTCATTTCATCGACGAGATCGGCGGCGACAATATTTTCGAAGGCGATTCCTATATCACCAACGACCCGTGGAAAGGCACCGGGCACCTGCACGACTTCACCTTCGTGAACCCGTCGTTTCGCAACGGCAGGCTGGTCGGTTATTTCGCCTGCACCGCGCATGTCGTCGATGTCGGCGGCAGGGGTTTCGGACCCGACGCGACCGAGGTCTACGAGGAGGGAATCGTCATCCCGATCATGAAATTCGCCGAGCGCGGCGAGGTGGACCAGCGGCTGATCAAGATCATCCGCGGTAACGTGCGCGAATCGGGGCAGGTGATCGGCGATCTGTACTCGTTGTCGTCCTGTAACGACACCGGGCATCAGCGCCTGATGGACATGATGGATGAATTCCGGCTCGACGATTTGAACGAGCTACGCGATTTTGTTTTTTCAAATAGCCTGAATGCGACCATGGAGCATCTCAGGGATTTACCGGCCGGCTCTTATGAAAACGAAATGACGGTCGACGGTTACGACGCGCCGGTGACGATGAAACTGCGGCTCGACGTTTCCGACCAGGGCGTGCTCGCGGATTTCGCCGGCACCAGCGGCCTCAGCAGGAAGGGGATAAACGTGCCGCTGGTTTATACCACGGCCTATGCCTGTTACGCGCTGAAGTGCGCGCTGGCGCCGCAGATACCGAATAATCATGCGTCTCTGTCCCCGTTTAAGGTAACCGCGCCGGAAAACTGCATTCTAAATGCGAAGCACCCGGCGCCGGTCGCGATTCGCCACGTGCTCGGCCAGTTCTTGCCGGACGTGGTGCTCGGCGCGTTGCACAAGATGCTGCCCGACCGGGTGCCGGCCGAGGGCGCGAGCGCGCTATGGATCGTGCAGCTCGGCGCGCGCCCGATAGAAAATGGCCAGGCGGCCGCGGGAGAAGCCATGCGCAACTCGGAAATCCTGATGTTCAACTCGGGTGGAACCGGCGCGCGGCCGACCCTCGACGGGCTCAGCGCGACCGCGTTTCCGTCCGGCGTGCACACCATGTCGGCGGAAGTCACCGAGCACGTCGGGCCGATCACGATCTGGCGCAAGGAGTTGCGCGAGGGTTCGGGCGGCGCCGGCGCCCGGCGCGGCGGGCTCGGCCAGGTAATCGAGTTATCGGCGAATCCGGGTCACCGGATCTACATCAACGCGATGTTCGATCGCTGCCAGAATCCGGCGCGCGGTCGTAACGGCGGCCACCCCGGCGCGGCGGGTAGCGTCGAGCTGGACGACGGCAGCAAGTTGTCTTCCAAGGGCAAGCAATGGATTCCCGACGAGCGCCGGCTGGTATTGAAGCTGCCGGGCGGGGGCGGTTATGGCGATCCGTCGCAGCGCGATCCCGCGCTGGTCGCGCAGGACGTCGAGCGCGAGTACATCACCCCGGACCAGGCAAAACGGGACTATGCCCGTGAAAATTGAGAGCAGACGCGCAAAACGGGGGAAATTAAAGACGAAAAAATAAGTTAAGCCAGCCGAATACCTGCCGAATAACTGCTATATAAGTTGGTGCGAATCATGCTTTTTTGATCCGCCAGAACAGGTAGCTCTATGTTTGCTCTCAGCGTCAGGCGCCTCAGGATTTCCCAATGGTGCGGTTTTATCTGCGCCCTTGGTATTATGCTGTGGGGTTTCACCTTCCCCTCTGTTCACGCCAGTCAGACCGATGATGCCAAACGGCATCGTATCTTTATCGTTTCCAGTTATCACCGCGAGTACCTGTGGTCGAAGTCCACCAACGACGGAGTCATGGCGGCCATGCTGCGTTACGGTTTTCTCGAGAATCAGGATCAGGTAAAAGAATTTGCCGAGCAGGATTATGTCGAGAGTAAGCGGGTAGTACTGAAAAAAACCTGGATGGATACCAAGCGCAAGAACGGCACCTCCGATATCGCGCGGTCGACGGTCAGTATCATGAAACAGATACGCGAATTCCAGCCAGATCTGGTCATGCTGGGCGATGACAACGCGGCTAATTATATCGGCAATCAATTGCTGGATACCGAGATACCCGTGGTGTTCTGGGGCATTAACGGCCTGCCGCTCAAATACGGACTGATCGACAGCATGGACCGTCCCGGACACAATATTACCGGGGTATGGCAGGCGGGGTATTACCGCGAAGGGCTGGAACTGCTGAGCAAGCTGGTTCCCGGTGCGCGCACATTTGCGATTCTTGCCTGCGATTCGGTAACCGCGCGAGCGAACATCAAGCAGTTGCAGGGCTTGCATCGCAGCGGAGGTTTACCGCTAGATCTCGTCGACGTGGTCAGCACCAATGACTATGAAGAATTCAAGCTCAGGGCGAAACAGCTCGAATCCAGCGTCGACGCTTTTTTCGTTCTCAATCACGATACCCTGAAAGACGACCGTGGCAATCATCTCGATATGCTCGAAGTGGGCCGCTGGTACCTCGAGAATATTCGCAAACCGGAAGCCTCGCACGAGGACCAGTTTGTGCGCGAGGGCATGCTGTTGACCGCCAACGATTCCGGCTATAACCAGGGATATACCGCGTTCGAAATGGCCTACGACATTCTCGAACAGGGTTTAAGTCCACAGTTGATGCGCACCAAGACACCGGCACATGGCCCGCTGATGGTAAATCGCAATCGCGCCCGGGCGCTCGGGATTTCATTAACCGAGCACGATTACCTGATTGACGAATTTGTTGATACCTCCGCGGCACTGGAGCAGTAATGCGGGCCGGCCGCGAATTATCCTCGGCATCGGGCTTCTTCCTGCGCATGCTCGCTGCCTTGCTGACGGTCAACCTCGCCTCCGCGGCGGTACTGATATTCATCGCCTATACCTTCAGCCGTGATTCGCTCTCCAGCCAGGCCAGGGAGACCATAACCCAGCAGGTAGCGGTATTTGCCGACTCGCTCGCCG
>JAOTUD010000367.1 GCA_029864065.1 Gammaproteobacteria bacterium
CATGATGCGCATTGTCATTCAAGTCTAGTCGATCTGCGCTATTTGGGGGGGATAGGTGTCAGGGGAGTGCAGGCCTGTTCGTCTTTCCGGGCATTTTCGGTTTTTTTCCGTTTATTCCAGGACCGGCTTGTCCGGGCGATATCAGGTTCGGTCGAGCGCGCTGTCGACGAAGGCTCGCAATCCGTCCGTATAAGCCTGCCCGCTGACGATGAAGCCATCGTTGTGCCCGCCGCGAAGGTCGAGGAACTGCCTGGCTGCCGGCGCCGCGTCGAAAACCAGGCGGCCCTCGGCGTAGGGGATAATTTCATCGTTTTTGCTGTGCGCCACGAGCAGCGGGCAGGTGATGGTGCTGACGTAGCGTCGGGTGTCGTAGCTGAATTTCGACAGCCATTTCACCGGGAGAAACGGGTACAGCCGCTGCGCCATGGACGGCACTGAACTGAAACTGGATTCGAGGATTAACGCGGCAGGGGTATGGCGGTTGGCCAGCCACGCGGCGATCGATGCTCCCAGCGAACGCCCGAAGACAATGATTTTATCGGCGTCGATGCCGCGTGCCCCGGTCAGGTAAAACCACGCGGCCTCGGCATCGCGGTAGGTGCCGGTTTCCGTCACCCGACCCTGGCTGCGACCGTAACCGCGGTAGTCGATTATGAAAACATCGAGGTTCATCCGGTTGAAGATTGCGATCGATTCCAGCCGGTGCGATATGTTGCCGGCGTTGCCATGGAAAAACAGCACGGTGCCCCGGGCATTAGCGCTCGGGACGAACCAGCCGTGTAAACGAACCTTATCCTCGGTGACCAGCTCGACATCCTCGAACGCCAGGCCGATTTGTTGCGGCGTCGCGGCCAGGTGTCTGCCCGGCAGGTTCGGGTAATAAATCAGGCTCGACTGCCGAAAATAAATCAACGCGGTCAGGCCGGCATAAAGGCAAAGCCCAAGCAGCAGAAATTTCCACACCGTATTCATTTGCTATTCGTTGGATCCCGATCCTGGTTGTTCGGGGCAAGAGCAGTAACAGGGATCAGATCACAGTTATCTTTAATACTAGAAGAAATTTTGATCTGACCCCGGTTTTCCGGTTTTCCGCTATTGCACGCTGCCGAAAGATTTATCCACGGCGCCCGGTGGAACCGGGAGCCCGGCGAGCCTGCATCCCTGTGCGATGGGCCCACCCGGGAACAGGCGATGGAGGTATCCGCCCCCGCCTTTTTGATGAAAGGTTTCATCGAGGGCATCCTTCAGCCCCCGGATTTTGATGTCGGAATCTTCATGCCTGGAAAAATACTCCTGCAGGCAGCGCAGTAACAGCCAGTGATCCGGGCCGAGTTCTATTCCTTCCTCACGAGCGATTCGCTCGGCATCGCTTGCCTGCCAGTTTTCGGGGGCAAAGGGGAATCCGGCGTTTTTCCCGGCAACAGGTTTTGATTCGGCCGGAACGTTCATGATGGTGGTCTCCTGTGGTGGTCTGTCGTGTCCGTGCAAACTCGTCAAAAGTAACCGGCAGGCGAGTTTCGTTGAATAATATGACTGTAGACGTCGCAGATCAATAAAGGACGATGACCGCGGTGCGCTACGTGGAACTCGATCCAGTACGCGCGCACCCGTGGGCGTCGGCAAACCGGCGATTTATGTTTAAAGTCACCGAAATTTCGAAATGCCGCTTTAGTTGCGGTGATCGTCGAGCGCCTTTTCGCGCGCCCGGCGCGCCTGCTCGAGGCCCTGGTAGGTGACATAGTACTTGTAGATGTTGCGCACGTAGGATGCCGGTTCGCCGCTCACCGCGCGATACATGCCGATCTCGACATTGCCGAACCAGCGGTTGGGGTCGAAGCCCAGCCGTTTCGCGCGGTTGCGCGCCCGCTTCATGTTGCCCGGACCGGCGTTGTAGGCAGCGAATGAAAACAGCACCCGGTCGAGCGGCGAAATCGCCGGATCGGAGTAATAGGTCTCGCGCAGCCAGTGCAGGTATTTCACCCCGGCATGGATATTGTTCTCCAGCTTCGAGATATCGGGGATGCCGACCGCATCGCCTGCCGCGGTGGCGGGCATCAGCTGCATGACGCCGATCGCGCCCGCCGGGCTCCGCTTGCTCTGGTCGAAGCGGGATTCCTGATAAGCCTGGGCGGCGATGATCAGCCAGTCGAAGTCGTACCGGTCGGCATAGCGCTGGATGATCTCGAAGGTATCGTCGTAGCGCTCGTGATACTCGCCGAAAAGCACAGGCTCGAGCCAGTCGGTATCGCCGAGGTAGCGTTGCATAACGATGTTGCCGAGCAGGGTGCCCTTCCTGACCGTGTCGGCGAAGGCGCTGACCGACCGCATCAGTCGGGGACTGTCCTTGCGCATGGCCCAGGCTATCCGGCCTCCGGAATGCACCGACAGGTCGCGGTGCACCTCGATGTCGCGGAACACCTGCTCCCAGAAGGCCGCCTTGTGGCTGTCGACGACAATGGCCTCGAGCACCCCGGCATTGACCATGTCGAGCAGGTCGTAGTCCTCGAGGTTTTCGTCCGCCGCGGTGATCGGGATCGGCTGCTTGCCCTGCGCTTCGCGCGCGCCGTTCAACGCCTGCAGATGCTCGAAATAGCTGCTCGAGCGACGCACGTAGAGCCCCGTTTCGACGAGATCGTCGAGCGCGGCGACGTCTTTCGCGGCCGGCCCGGTGATCACGAGTTCCTCGACGTCGGTGTGTATCGGCGAGCCGAAGTCGACCAGCTTCTGGCGTTCCGGCGTGATCGTCAGGTTCCCCATGACGAGATCGCCGCGGCCCGCGACCAGTCCCGGTATCAGTTCATCGCGGCGCACCGGAATCAGCACGATGGTGGGCGAGCGGACCCGGCCGATCTCCTCGGCGAGATGCGCTTCGAAGAGCTCGGCGAGCTCGGCAACCATGCCTTTCTGGCTTTCGCCGTCGAAGGTGAAGAAGAGGGGATTGTGGACGGTGAGAATACGCAGGAATCCCCGCTCGATCATGCCGTCCAGATCCCCGGTCCAGGGTTCGTTGGCGTGCTCCAGTATCTCGTCCTGCTTGCGGGCGCTGGGCCTGTCGTTCCCGTCCTTGGAAAAATCCGCAAACAGGACAAAGATAACTGCAAACAGGACAAGCAAACCGATGAAGGGTGGCAGGTAACGCATGTAACACAGCTTCGCAAGCGCGGGCGCAGCCGTCAAGCATGGCAGGTTTTTCGGGAGGGGCAGTATTCCGGTCAGGGATTAAGGTGACAGTTTACTTAACGCACCTGGCGCGCGTGCCTCACTGCTGTAATCAGTAAGCTGCCACCGTAATTCGGCACCATGATTCGGCGGGGCAAAACCTTTATGCCCAGGGCAAAAACTGTCACCCCGCGGCTCGACCGCGGGGTCCAGGCAGCGAAAGGATCAATCCCGCGAAATAGGCGAAACAGGTGTCAGAGAGCAATTTCCCCTTGTATTTAGGAGCAATTGCTCGCCGGCACCCATTACCATGGCTCTTTAACCGCATTGCTGCAATTCGTTTTCCGACATCTCGCGCGTGTTTCCTGCCTTCGGGTCTATTTCGTCGACGATGACATTATAGATGGCGTCGGCATAGGAAACCCTGACCCGGTAACGATATCCCTTGCGCGGCAACAGCGTAAAATCGTAGTTGATATAGCTACTCGAGCTTCCCCAGAAAGAGGAACTGGAAAACCCGATGACCAGGTAAGCGGGTTTTCCGGGCTCGATTCCGACGCTTACTGTTTCCCTGTCCACCGTCATCGTTCCGAGGTAGGTGACCTCGCACTGTTTTTCGAGGCGGTAAATATCGAGGCTGGTGTCGACCGATTCGGTGCTGGACACGATTTCGAGGTTATCCGGCAATACGCGGGCGTAGGGTTTGATCGGCGACGCGCAGCCGGCAAACAGCAGCATGACGACCATCGCAACGAAATAAACATGCGGTCGATCCATACCGGTCACCCGGATGTCAGCCTGGTCATATCCGGGCAGCCCACCATATCACCGCTGGCCCAACCCTTGACGGCCTTGATCATCGGTTCGAATCCCATGCTGGGCCCGAAATATTCGATGCGGGTCGTCTTTGCG
>JAOTUD010000368.1 GCA_029864065.1 Gammaproteobacteria bacterium
AATCGCTCGGCTACTCGAACCTCGCGATTCTCGACGGCGGAATAGTCGCCTGGGAAAAATCGGGCGGTACGATTTTTTCCGGGGTCAGTGTGCCGGGTAAGGCCTTCGGTGAGTTTATCGAGAAATTCTGCGCTACCCCGGCGATGACCGCGGCCGAGTTGCACCATCGGCTGCGCCGCGAACTTCCAACCCTGCTGATCGATGCACGCACGCCCGAGGAGCACGCGAGTTACTGTATCCCAGGCGCGAAACTATGCCCTGGCGCCGAGCTGATCTACCGGGTTTTACCGATCATCAACGCGGACACCGAGGTCGTCGTGCATTGCGGCGGGCGTACGCGCAGCATCATCGGGACGCAGACGCTGATCGATGCCGGCTGCAAAAACGTGCATGCACTCGAAAACGGCACCATGGCCTGGCAGTTCGAGGGACTCGAGCTCGAACAGGGCAATCAACAGGTCCTGCCGGACCCGGATAGCAGGTCGTTGATTCTGATCAGGGCCGTCGCCGACCGTCTTGCCGAGCGCTGGCATATCGATCGTATCGATTCGATTCCGGTGCGCGATCAGCGCAATCGCTACCTGATCGACGTGCGCGGCCGCGAGGAATACGAGGCCGGTCATGTTTACGGGTCGTTGCATGTCCCCGGGGGGCATTTGCTGCAGAATGTCGATCGCTACCTGGTGGTGCGCAACGCGGTCGTGGTGCTGATCGACTCGGACTGGGTGAGGGCCGTCACCACCGGGGTCTGGCTGAGACGCATGGGATGGCGCCGGGTCTACGTATTCACCATCGATGCGCGGAGTGAACTGCTGGAGACCGGACCGGGCATCGGCGTCGAGCCGTTCGAGGATCGTGATCTCGATCCCAACGATTACAGCGACCAGGAGGCGTTGATGCGCGATAACCGCGCCTACCTCGAATGGGAAATCGAACTGTTCAACCAGCTGTCGGGGGAACCCGCGGCGCCGTACATGGAAATCTGATAGTCCCGTTTTGCCGTGTTCCACGAGCGAAAAACCGGCTCCATCAGGACGCCGCCGAGCGCCAAAAGCATGCGCCCGTAAAGCGGTGGCGTTCGCTACCGGCATTAGGTTAAAGTCTGCATTGCATATTCCGGCCACGGCGCGAGGCGAATCGTTAATGACGAATGATCAAACCCCGACCGAGCGTCTCTACGCTATCGTCGAGCAGGGGCTGTGCATCGGCTGCGGCCTGTGTCAGTCCGTCGCCGGCAAGAACCGCGTGCGGGTGGCTAAAACCCTCAATGGATACCTGCAGCCGGTGGTCGAGGGCGAGCTGGATCATGAAACCGTCGACCGCATCTACGAGGTATGCCCCGGCACCCGCATCGAGGGCCTGCCACAGCGGCTGGTCGAGCCCGATACGCGTCACGACAACGTGTGGGGACCGTGGCGCCGCATCGTGCGCGCCTGGGCGGCCGATCCGGAGATACGCTTCGAGGGGTCGACCGGCGGCGTGCTGACCGCGCTGGCCGATTACCTGCTCGAATCGAAACGCGTCGATTTCATTTTGCATGTCAAGACATCGGCGACCGAGCCCGGCTTCGGTGACGCCACGCTGAGCTTCACCAGCGCAGACGTGCTGGAAGCGGCCGGTTCGCGTTACGGTCCCGCGGCGCCGCTGGTCGATATCGGCGAAGTGCTCGAGCGCGGCCAGTCGTTTGCGTTCATCGCCAAGCCCTGCGACGTCGCCGCGCTCAGAAACTACGCGAGGCATGACGAACGCGTCGACCGGCTGGTTAGGTACTGGCTGGTCATGGTGTGCGGCGGGTACGGTACGCCGCAGGGCACGATCGACTTTTATAAACGCATCGGCGTCGATCCGGACGAGGTCACGGGTCTGCGATACCGGGGACGAGGCTGCCCGGGGCCGACACGGGTCGAAACCGCGGACGGCGCGGCACGGGAATTCCATTACATCGATTTCTGGGGCGAAGACGAAACCACCTGGAGCCTGCCGTTTCGTTGCAAGATCTGCCCGGACGGTATCGGCGAGGCGGCCGATATCGCGGCGGCCGATACCTGGATCGGCGGCGCACCGAATCGCGTCGACAGCGTCGACGATCCCGGCACCAACGCGCTGATCGCGCGCACGCGGGCGGGCGAGGAATTGCTCGCGGCGGCGGCCGCGGACGGCGCGCTGACACTCGAATATGATATCGTGCCCGATACGCTGAGCGTCTACCAGCCGCACCAGGTGAACAAGAAGTTCGCCGCCTGGGCGCGCCACCAGGGTCTCGCGGACGCGGGCCGTATCGTGCCGCGGACCGAGCGCCTGCGTATCGAGGAACTTGCGCGCGACCTGCCCGACGAAACCAGCGAATTTCAACGCAAGGGAACGCTCAGGCGCATCGAAAGCGGCAAGGCGACCGAGCCCAGGCCGGAAATCCGGAAACCGGTATGAATACGGCAAGCGGATTCATACCGCTGACCGACGCGAAATATCTTGGTGTCGACGACTGTTTCGTCAGCCATTTCGTCGAGCTTTCGGCCGCGGAGAGCGACGGCCTGTTGCGCCTGCTATGCGATATCATCCGCCAGCCGAGATACCACGCTGGAACGTCGGCGACCTGGCGATCTGGGACAATACCTGCACGCTGCACCTCGGCGTCGGTGATTACGATAATTATCGGCGCATGCAGCGCGTCACGGTCAGGCGCCTGCACGCAGCGAAAGCCACGGGCTGAACGCCTGATCCGACCTCTGCCGCGTCGCGCGGTAGATAATCAGAGGCCTTCATGCGTCAGCAACAGGTCGGATATCATGCGCTCGACCGGGACGAAATCGTCGCTGAAAACCGGCAGTTCGTCGAGCGGAGTCCCGGATTTCAGCAGGGGCTCGTTGATGCGCAACCAGAGCCGGCGAATTCCCTGGCGCGATTCGAGGACGTCCCCGTCGATCGGTTTTTCGCTTGCCGAAATCACGTAAGTCATGCGTTGCGGCTGGCGCGGAATCTGGTCCAGCCAGACGTCTACCTGGCTGAATTCCTGCCGCAGCGTTTTCATCAGACTCTTGACCATCTTCGGGTCGGGGAAGGCGTCGACGACGTTGGTGGTGAAAATCCCCCCAGGTTTCAACCTGGACTTTGCCAGTCGAAGATATTCGACAGTGACGAGGTGATACGGAATCGCGATATCGTGAAACGCGTCGGTGACGATTACGTCGAACGCAGCCGGCGGTTGACGGAACAGGGTGGCGCGAGCATCGCCGTGATGGATGACGAAGCGGGTTGGGTCGACATACATTTCGCGCGCCACCGTCTGCGTGACCACGGGATCCAGCTCGGCCACCGTTACCGACGCGGCCGGTGTTGCATGCTTGATCGCACGCGGTTGCGTGTACGAGCCGCCCCCGGCAAAAAAGTAAGCCAGCGCGGGCAGGTCCGCCGCTTCGAAATGCCGATCCACCAGCTCCTGCATCAGGTGGACATAGGGAGAGATCAGCATACCCGGATCATCCTGGTGATTGATGCCATGCAGCAAGTGATCGAGCACCAGCGCGCGGGCGGTGCCTTGCGGCGCCTGCTCGGACACGTCGACAATCCGCAGGCAAAAGTAGCTGCTTTCGTATTCGCAGGGGCTGATATACCCGTCTTTGAAGCGGGTCGTCGCGCCGACCAGGATGATCAGCACAACCAGCCCCGCCAGCCCCGCTTTCGAAACCTTGCGCAAAAACGGAAGCGCCAGCGCCAGCAGCAGCACCGAGGAGATAATAATGACGCTGTGCGAACCGAAATACTGGATCAGCAAAAATCCGGTCAGGAAGGTGCCGACGATACTGCCGAGCGCGGCCAGCGCATGCATGCGGCCGACGACATGCCCGGTACGGCTGTCCAGCCCGAGCGCGAGCGTGGTCAACAGCGGTGTCGGGATGCCGAGCAGCAGCGACGGTATGAAAAACATGCCGAGTACGTAGAGAAAACTGGCGCTGACCAGGTTGAGCGAACTGGCCTGCAGAACCGGGGCGATGATCGTCAGCGTCAGCAGGCTCGCCAGGCTGAAAACGGCCGCCAGCGCCAGCGCGATTCCGGTGCTGCGCTCG
>JAOTUD010000369.1 GCA_029864065.1 Gammaproteobacteria bacterium
GGCATGGCTGGTACGGAGGCAATCCCGGAGAATTCAGCTTTCCCGATGCGCCCGACATAAAACGGGAAATGTGGAAATTCTTCGTGTCGCATCCGCGGCGCAAGTAATTCCGGTTTGACCCTATCCACGCAATTATCCTAAGATTCGCATCCGGGCGCCCCGGCGGTAGATGCCAGGAGCTGCGCAAAACTGAAACAAAGTCCTTTTTAGGACGCGCCTACCCACAGGATAATAACGCCATGGGATCAACTGCGAATGATCGGTGCATCATGTGCGAACTGCGCGCGGATCGCTTCGAGATAGTCGATGAAAACGAACTCTGCCTCACGCTCAGGGACAGCTACCCGGTTACCGAAGGGCACTGCCTGATTATCCCCAGGCGGCACACCGCGAACTATTTCGACCTGAACACCGAGGAGGTGGCCGCCGCAACCCGGTTGATGCATCAGGCGAGAAAACGGCTACAGGCAGACGACGCCAGTATTTCGGGATTCAACATCGGCATGAATTGCGGCAAGAGCGCGGGACAGTCGGTTTATCACGCGCATATCCACCTCATTCCAAGGCGCGATGGCGACCAGGAAAACCCGCAGGGCGGGGTGCGCAAGATCTTTCCGGAAAAGGCCAACTACCGCAAAGCATAAATGCGGGGACACAATACTTAATTCGAATCAAGTATTGTGTCCCCGTGATTTGTTTCGAAGCCGCCCACGGCATATTATCCCGTTAAACCAGGCGAGGCGCCAAAACCAATGCAGCTATCCGATTTTCCCGTCACGCACGTCGAGCACAGCCGCCTGTCGCAGGTAAATTTCGACCAGCTCGGTTTCGGCACGATATTTTCCGATCACATGTTCAGCATGGACTTCGAGGACGGCGCGTGGCGCAACCCGCGCATCCACCCCTACCAGGCGCTTGCTCTGGAGCCCGGGGTTTCCATGCTGCACTATGGTCAAACCGTGTTCGACGGGTACAAGGCGTTTCGTGGCCTGGACGGGGACGCGCGCGTGTTCCGTCCGGACATGAACGCGCGCCGGCTGCATAACTCCTGTCAACGTCTGTGCATTCCCATCATGGAAATCGACGAGTTGCACGAGATCATGATCAACGCCACGCGCGAACTGATTCGGCTAGACCACGAATGGATGCCATCCGGTTGGGGTCAATCGCTGTACATAAGACCGCTGATCATCGGTACCGAAAGCACTCTGGAGGTTCGTGCGGCGTCCAGCTACCGCTTTATGATCATGACAGCGCCGGTCGGCAGCTATTTTGGCGACCTGCAAAATGGCGTGTCGCTGCGGGTAGAAGACCGGTTTACCCGGGCGGCCAGTATCGGCGGGCTCGGCGAGGCCAAGACGGCCGCGAACTATGCCGCCAGCCTGCTGCCGGGCGCCGAAAGCCGGGCGCGGGGCTTCGACCAGGTGTTGTGGCTGGACGGCAACGAGCACCGCTACATCGAGGAGGTCGGCGCGATGAACATCTTCTTCAAGATCGATGGCAAGGTAGTTACCCCGCCGCTGGGAGGATCGATCTTGCCCGGCGTGGTGCGCGACAGCGCGCTGACGCTGCTCGAGGACTGGGGCCTGCCCGTCGAGGAACGGCGCATCGCCATCGACGAGGTGATCGCGGCCTTCGCTACCGGCGCGCTCGAGGAAGTGTTTGGCGCCGGCACGGCGGCGGTCATTTGCCCGGTCGCCAGCATCGGCTACCGGGACGAAGTATTGCACGTGGCTGCGACGCCGCCCGGCGAACTTACGCGGAGGCTTTACGACGAACTCACCGGCATTCAGTACGGTAAACTTGAAGACCGTCATGGCTGGAACCTGCGGGTGCCCATTCCCGATTAGTCGACAGCGCTAGTTACATAATCCGGGGAATTAATTGATCGGACTGCTGAATAAGGTCGATAAGACTGGCGCTCGTGTTGGCATGTACTGAATCGACATACCGATCCCCAAAGCGTTAAAGGCGACGCTTCGCCAGCCTGCAAAATCGGGTGCCAGTTTGCTTGATAGCCAGTTCAATCGGCCCAATCGATATGAGCAGTGCCTGCTAGTCCTTGATCCAAAACTTGATGCGGCGACTCTTCCGATTTTCTATTTCGCTGCTATTGGTTGGCTGGGTGGCCGGCTTGCCGGCCGGGGTGTGACCCACCAGCCTGGCCTCGGGAATACGAAGCCTTATCTGGGCCGCCAGTTCGTTGATGACACCGTGGCGCGCCCTGACCGAGATCCATAACAGGTTGAGCGGAGCGTTCAGATCCGCAAATACGACATCCCGGTGGCTTCCCAGCACCGCGTGCAGGATCGCCAGGCGCGTTTTGAAATTCGGCCCGGACCGATTCCTCAATCCCGGTATCAGCATCATCAAATCGCTCAGCGGTGCGCCGTATTCGTCGCGGGTCGGCACGCGTTCGTAAAGCGGCGCCTGGTTTGATTCCATCTCGAAGTCATGTGGTAATCCAGGTTTGATCTGATTCATATTCTGTTTCCAGTAAACCTTTTCTTCGGCTGCTCCGGGTTTACGGCCGCCTGCATTTGACGCGGTCGCAGCCTGCCCCGGTACAGTATACCGAACAGGAAAAAAGGGATGGAGGGAATTATAAAATAATCCCGCCGCCTCAGATTTTGCCGGCGATATATCAACCCCCCAGTTTATTGAAGCCCTTGCCGCTGCGATCTCTCGGGTCCTGCGCCTGCGCGCGGCCGAGGTAACGCGTGGCGATATCGTCCCAGACCGCGAGGCGCGACCAGTCCGGCTGTTCGGCGATGCCATCTTCATCGGTCAAAAACGGGTTGGGGAAAAAGATACTCAATTGCGGCGTGCCGTCGCCATTGAATAGCCGCAGCTGCCACATGATCGGTGCGTCGTCGGCGTCGAACCCGCGTACGATCTCGGCGCGTGAAGTGCGCCGCGTTTTTTTCAGCGCGGGAGGCGTCGGTCTCGAGTCGCTGCCGTTATTGTCGCCGATGCAGATATGAAAATGGGTGCCGCCGAAATGGACCGTCAGGTAGCCATCGAACATCGTGATCGAGCGGGGCTGGTTTGGGCAGCGAAACTCGTAGGCGGCGCCCTCGATAATCGGCCCGAATACGATCTGCCGCCAGTGATTCGTGAAAATATAGCGCAGCAGTTCCTCGAGATAGTCGGTCTCGATTGGCAGCCTGTAAATCTCCTGGCGGCTGCCATCGCTGGTATCGATTTGCGGAATGATTTTCGTTGTGCCCATCAAATTCGGATGATCTACCTTCGAACCCGGCAAGCATACTCGATTTCGCGGTATGTATCGCCATCGAGCTGAGTTACCATGGTCGGATTATGAATATCAGTATTAATTTGATTCTCGGGGTGCTGGCAATTGCTTATGGTCTGTATTGCTTCGTGCAGAGAAAGATCGCGCCTGAGAAAATCGAAAAGCTGCAAACGATGATCGAGCGCAACGGCGAAAAAATGGGCCATTCCATTCACCTGTTCGGTTACACGATATTACCCATCGTTACCGGCCTGCTGCTGTTGTACGCTTATTTCCGGCGCTAAAGCCGGATATCCTGCTGATGGCAGAACCTGGTGTCGGCATTCCCGATAACTGACCATGGTAGATGATTCACAGGCTTCGTCCTTTGGCTACTTTCGAACGCTCGATCAGATAACTAAATCAGTCGATACTTATGCCTTAAATACTCGTTCATTCGCAAATGACTGGACCTACTCGATCAAGATTCGATTAATTTCGACTTTCTGGTCAACACCTCTCACAGAAACGTAGTCTGGCTTTACCCGATACCCTTTCACAAGCTTGTCGATACCGGGTGCCTCCATTACCTCCTGGCTGATGCATACCTGATTGCCATCCGCTAGTCCTTGCACGCGTGCGGCAATGTTTACGTCCTGGCCGAAATAGTCGATACGGTCATTTAGCGCCACCGCAATCGACCGGCCTTTGTGTATCCCGACTTTCAGACTCAACGGCGTCGATACGGTCCGATTATAATGCTGCAATTGCAGCATTATAATCGGACCGTATCGACGCCGTTGAGTCTGAAAGTCGGGATACACAAA
>JAOTUD010000370.1 GCA_029864065.1 Gammaproteobacteria bacterium
ACAGCGAGATATGAACGAATTGAAACCCCTGTGGACGCCCAGCCAGGCCAGCATCGATGCGGCCAACATGACGCGTTTCATCGCACAGGTCAACCGTAATCATAAACTCGATATCGCCGACTACGACGCGCTGTACCGGTGGTCTGTCGACTACAAGGAGCAGTTCTGGTGCGAGGTCTGGGATTTCTGCGGCATCATCGGCGACCGCGGCGAACGCATCCTGGTCAATGGCGATAATATCGAGCACGCGCAGTGGTTCCCCGATGCCACGCTGAACTTCGCCGAAAACCTGTTGCGCGAGCGCAGCGGCGCTACCGCCATCTACTTCCGCGCCGAGGACCAGGTCGAGTACAGCCTGACCTTCGGGGAACTCTACCAGCAGGTCACGAGCGTCGCCGCGTGGCTGAAATCCAACGGCCTCAATCCCGGCGATCGCGTAGCGGCCTATATCCCGAACATGCCCGAGGCGGTCGTCGCGATGCTCGCCGCGACCAGCCTCGGCGCGGTATGGACCTCGACCTCACCCGATTTCGGGGTCGACAGCGTGGTCGACCGATTCGGCCAGACCGAACCACGCTTTCTGTTTACCGTCGACGGATATTTTTATAACGGTAAGAAGCACGAACTCAGCGACAAAATCAATGAAATCCAGGCGCAGTTACCGAGCGTCGAAATGGTCGTGCAAATCGACCTGGCCGGATTCGGCAACCAGGTCGATGCGGTCGACTGGAAAGATATCATCGCCAAACCGGCTGACAGCATCGATTTCGTACCGCGGAAGTTCAACGATCCGCTCTACGTGCTGTATTCGTCGGGCACCACGGGTAAACCCAAGTGCATCACGCACGGGGTCGGTGGCACGCTGATCCAGCACTTGAAGGAGCAGATGCTGCATTGCGACGTGCACCCCGGCGACCGCGTTTTCTATTTCACCACGCTGGGCTGGATGATGTGGAACTGGCTGGTCAGCGCGCTGGCGAGCAGGGCGGCCCTGGTATTGTACGACGGCTCGCCGTTTTACCCGGACGGCGAAGTGCTGTGGCGCTACGCCGACGATGTCGACCTGACCATATTCGGTACCTCGGCGAAATACCTTGACGCGATGAAAAATGCCGGCCAGAGGCCGATGGACAGGTTCGACCTTTCCGCGCTGCGCACCGTCGCCTCGACGGGATCGGTGCTCGCGCCCGAGAGCTTCGATTACGTTTACGACAATATCAAGCGGGACCTCTGCCTCGCCTCGGTATCCGGCGGCACCGATATCGTTTCCTGTTTCGTCATCAGTTGCCCGCTGCGGCCGGTCTATCGTGGTGAAATCCAGTGCCGCGGACTCGCCATGGCGGTCGACGTGTTCGATGAAAACGGTAACCCGGTGCGCAACCAGAAAGGCGAGCTGGTATGCACGCAAACCTTCCCCAGCCAGCCGGCCTTCTTCTGGGGCGACGAAAGCGGCGAGAAATACCACAATGCCTATTTCGCGCGATTCGAAAACGTATGGCATCACGGCGATTACGTCATGCTGACCGACCGCGACGGTATCGTGATCTACGGCCGCTCCGACGCGACGCTGAACCCGGGCGGGGTGCGCATCGGCACCGCCGAAATTTACCGCCATGTCGAACAGATCGACGAGGTCGTCGAGAGTATCGTCATCGGCCAGGACTGGGACGACGATGTCCGCGTCGTGCTGTTCGTCGTGCTGCGCGAGGGTGTTACCCTCGATGACGACCTGACCAACAGGATTCGCCGCAGCGTGCGCGAAAAATGCTCGCCGCGCCACGTGCCGGCAAAAATCATCCAGGTGCGGGAAATTCCGCGCACCAAGTCGGGCAAGATCGTCGAGCTGGCGGTGCGCGACATCGTGCACAACCGCCCGGTCAAGAATATCCACTCGCTCGCAAACCCGGAAGCGCTCGAGCTTTACCGTAACCTGCCGCAACTGCAAGAATAATCGGTGAACCCGAGAACCGCCCTTGTCAACTGGGCCCTGTTGATGGTGCTGGTCGCGCTGTGGGGCACGTCGTTCATGTTTACCGCGATTTCGGTCGCGACGGTCGACCCGGTCGCCGTGGTTTTCTACCGGCTGGGGCTAGGTGCCGTGGTGCTGTCGCTGGTGATTTACGCTCGCGGCGATTCGTTTCCGCTCGAATGGGGCGCCTGGGGTGGATTCCTGGTCATGGCGATCGCCGGCAACGCGCTGCCGTTTTTCCTTATTTCGTGGGGCCAGCAGACGGTCGATTCGGGAGTGGCCGGCATGATCATGGCAATCATGCCGCTATTGACCATGGTGTTTGCCCATTACTTCGTCGAAGGGGAAACGCTCAATCGCTACAAGCTGATCGGCTTCACGCTCGGCATCACCGGTGTAACGCTGCTGCTCGGTCCCGTGTTCGGAGGCGGCGGCCGCGAGTTCTGGAGCGGGCTTGCGATATTTACCGCGGCCACCTGTTACGCGGTCAACGCGATCCTGATCAAAAGGCTGCCGCGTTTCAGCCCGATGGTCGGCGCCTGCGGCGTATTGATCATGGCGAGCCTGATCATGTTCCCGGTGTGGCTGATCTTCGCGCCGGAGAACAATAATATCAGCCAGGATTCGATGTTTTCGGTGGTCTGGCTCGGTATCGGTCCGACCGGGATCGCGACGATCGTGCTGTTCGCGGTAATCGAGCGCGCCGGCCCCACTTTTCTATCGACGATCAATTACCTGATCCCGGTAGTCGCTTTTTTATGCGGCGCCTGGCTGTTGTCGGAACCGGTCACCTGGCTGCATTTCGTTGCCCTGCTGGCGATCCTTGGCGGGATCGCGGTTACCCGGATCAGGCTACCCCTAGCGCTTCGCTAAAATGTTCGACGAAGGCGTGCACCCTGGCCGAACGCGCCAGGTCCGGATGGGTTATCACCCATAATCCGGTCGTAAGTTCGCGCGTCGGCGCGTCGATTCGAGTCAGTTGCGACGAGGCGTCGCCGAGAAAACAGGGCAATAACGCGAGACCTATGCCCGCTTCGGCGGCCACGCGAACCGCGACGAACGAATCACAACGCAGGCAGATGTTACGCGCCTGAACGGCTGCATCGAACCAGGCGCCGATCGGCGTCGCCAGCAAGCTGTCGACAAAACCGATCCAGCGCCCGGCGAATATTCCCCCGCCTTTAACCGCTGCCAGGATTTCCGGCGTCGCATAAACCCCGAACTCGACGTCACAAAGCCGGCGCCCTACCAGATGGGCCTCGGGTTGCCGCGTCGGGCGGATCGCGATATCGGCATCGCGGTGACTCAGGTCGAGTATGCTGTTGGTGACCAGCAGATCGACAATGATATACGGATGTTTTTGCCGGAAACTGGCCAGGTGCGGTCCCAGTACGGAGAGCATGAAGGTATCGGTAGTGGTTACCCGTAACTCACCTTCGAGCTTCAATTCATGACCGGCGATCTGGCGCTGCATGTTGAACAGGGTGTTCTCGACTTCGCGCGCGGCATCGATCATTTTTTCCGCCTCGGGTGTCAATACGTAACCGTTGCTGCCGCGATCGAAAATGCGGCAATTGAGATTTTCCTGGAACTGGTTGATGCGCCGCAGCACCGTGGTGCGGTTGACCTTGAGTTCACGCGCGGCCGCGGCGATCGAACCCCGGTTCGCGACCATCAGCACGTAGCGCAGGTTGTCCCAGTTGATATGCTGCATAATTGCAGCACTATAGCGCAAAAATAGTTAATTTGATGTAATTTTATTACCGTCTATAATGCCCGCTCGATCGATACGACACCAAGGAGATCAATCATGAACAACGCCTCACGACTCTGCCTGCTGATTGCAGGCCTGACCCTGACGACACCCGGTTTCACCGCCAGCGACCCGCTGAAGAGCGCGATCAAGGCACGCCAGGGAGAAATGCAATTGCGCGCGTTTAACGCCGGCCCGCTGTTCGGCATGGCCAAGGGCGAAATCGAATACGATGCCGAGCTCGCATCCAAGCTCGCCGGAAACCTGAAATTGATGCTCGGCCTGGACAGCAGTCGCCATTGGCCCAAGGGATCGGATATCGATAAT
>JAOTUD010000013.1 GCA_029864065.1 Gammaproteobacteria bacterium
CAAAAGTGCTGCAAATCAGTAAGCGCCCGCTGCTGGGTGCCGAAGCTGCTGCGCAGGCCGTGATCGGCGCGATGTTATCGAATCCTTTCGGACTCAGCGACCACGATGCCCCGCCGTTGCGCGAGATCAGCAAATCCATCGTACGCCACTCCCTTTCCGCTGCCTGGCCGATGAAAAGGGTTTGATCGGTGCTAAACGTGGGGGAAATGGCTAGTGCCCAAACCGGGTCGTGGGGCGCGTGGGCTGCGACTTTGTGCGATGCCAGCAAGGTCGTGCCTAGTAACGCCGCAAGCAGCAGCAATCGCATTTTATCGGAACCTCCATCAACAGGTGAACATGAATTATCCTGCGTTGACCAGTCTGCTACAGGTTAAATATCGCCTGGATCTATTAATCTGCGTCGGAAGCCGCCGTCGCTAGGGTGGGCATTTATCTCGACAATGCAGGTTTGTTTTCTGTTTATCATCATACTCCATACTTCTTGCAGCGCAATATCTGCAGCGACAGCCTGCCCGGTGCGGGGTTTAGTTGACTTCACCATGCGATTCTGGGAATGTTCGCCGCCGAAGTAAGGAATAAAAATGGAGATCGAGGTGGGCGATACAGCAAGTTCAAAATTCTACTGGGTCGGCCGCAGGGTCCTGATCACTGGTTGTTCAGGCCTGTTAGGGTCGAGCCTGACTGCCGCATTACTCGACCTCAAGGCGGAGGTAACCGGCCTGATGCGAGACTGGGTGCCGGGCTCCCGCCTGGTCTCCGAAGGTCTCAGCGAGAAAATTAATATCGTGCGAGGGGATATCGAGGATATCGAGGTGCTCGAGCGCACCCTCGATGAATACGAGATCGACACGGTATTCCATCTTGCGGCGCAGGCGATCGTCGGCACCGCCAACCGTAATCCGTTGCCAACCTTCAAGACCAATATCGCCGGCAGCTGGAACCTGTTCGAAGCCTGTCGCCGCGTGGCTTCGGTAAAATCGGTGGTAGTGGCTTCCAGCGACAAGGCTTACGGTACGCCGGATAGCTTACCCTACAGCGAAAGCATGCCGCTGAATGGCCGTCATCCCTACGATGTTTCCAAGAGTTGCACCGATCTGCTGGCGCAGACCTATTACGCGAGCTACGGTCTGCCCGTTTGTATTACGCGCTGCGGTAATTTTTTCGGCGGCGGCGATCTCAATTTCAACCGAATCGTTCCGGGTACCATCCGCTCGGCACTCGAGGACGAGCGCCCCGTTATCAGAAGCGACGGTACGATGGTGCGCGATTACATTTATGTGCGCGACGTGGTCGATGCCTACCTGACCCTGGCTGAAGCAATGCAGGATCCCGCGATTCACGGCGAAGCCTTCAATTTTAGTACGGAAACCCGGCTGAATGTGCTCGAGTTGACACAACGCATACTGCAGATCATGGGACGCAGCGACCTGGAGCCGGTGATATTGAATCAGGCCAGTAACGAAATTCAGGCGCAGTACCTGTCGGCCGAGAAGGCGCGCAGCCGGCTCGGCTGGAAACCCCGCTTCGGCCTGGACGACGCGATAGCCGAAACCGCAGAATGGTACCGCAATTACCTGGGCAAGTGATTGGCGCCAGGGGACGTCCGGGTCAAAACAGGTTGTAGAGGCAGGGCACTAACGCCGAGCCCTGCGAAGCCACGATCAATATACCCATATGGGTCCGTGGAATCCGCTGACCACGTTTTCCTGCGCAAAAACATCTGCCAGTCGCGGCGTTGGTTGCTCGTCTCGCAAATTTATGCAACTGACGCCGATCGATTCCAGGTGCTGTCTGAATTCCTCCCTGCCGAAAACCGTGCCGAGGCATGAAGCGGCCGTGCTGTCTTCGCCATTGACCTGCATGACCTGTTACTTTTCAAGGTGCCAAAAAGAGAGCGTCGATCTTGCCGGGCGGCGGCAACAAGCTTGCCGTTACGCAACCGTGCTGCTGCCGTGCTATCGTCGGATTATGCCGGGATGCCTGGTATGCTGACTGCCGACGCCATGGTAGTCGCCAAGGTCCCCAAGGTCGCCGATTGTTTTACTTGTCTGCTTACTGTCCCCGGTCAATAAATTCCTGGTAAGTCAGGGCCAACCCGTCCCGCAGCCCGGTGCTTGCGCTCCATCCCAGCGATTGGATTAGCGAGACATCCAGCAATTTGCGCGGGGTGCCATCCGGCTTGCTGCTATCGAATTCGATTTCGCCGTTATATCCAATCAGCTCGCCCACCGTTTGGGCCAGTTCCCGGATGGTTAAATCCTTGCCGGTGCCGACGTTTACCAGAGGTGGCTGCTCGGTGCTTAACATCGAATCGAAGCTGTCATCGTGCAGACTCATCAGGTGAATACAGGCATCGGCCAAATCATCACAATATAGAAACTCCCGCCTTGGGGTACCGCTGCCCCAGACGCTAACCGTTGGCGCATTGCTGGTTTTCGCCTCGTGAAACTTGCGGATCAGTGCCGGAATGACATGACTGTTTTCGGGATGATAATTGTCGCCCGGTCCGTACAGGTTTGTCGGCATGGCCGCCAGGTAGCGGGTACCGTATTGACGGTTCAGGCTCCAGCACATCTCAATGCCGGCAATCTTGGCAATGGCATAGGGACGGTTGGTGGATTCGAGAGAATCGGTTAACAGGTATTCTTCCCGGATAGGCTGCGGTGACAGCTTGGGGTATATGCAACTCGAGCCAAGTAATAGCAAACGTTTGATCCCATTGACCCAGGCGGCATGAATTATGTTGGTTTGAATCGCCAGGTTTTCGTAAATGAAATCCGCCGGATACTCGTTGTTGGCGAATATGCCACCGACTTTCGCTGCGGCGAGAAATACATAGTCCGGTTTTGCGCTGGAAAAAAATGCTTCGACGTCGGCTTGACGCGTGAGATCGAGCTCCGCCCGGCTACGGGACAGGATATTTTCATAACCCCGCGACAACAGGTTTCGCGCCAGGGCGCCACCGACCATACCCCGGTGGCCAGCAACATAAATCTTTGCCTCGTGCTCCATTAATTCTACTCGTTATAGGTCATGACTTTGAACCCCGAATTCTTGACCAGCTCGTCGCGCCTGGCAACTTTTATGTCTTCTTCGACCATTTCGGCAACCAGTGCTTCAAAATTGATGCCGGGTTTCCAACCCAGTTTCTGCCGGGCCTTACTGGCGTCTCCCAGCAGGGAATCGACTTCGGTGGGACGAAAGTATCTTGGGTCGATTGCGACAATGCAGTTACCGCTGGCATCGTAGCCCTTTTCGTCCGCCCCCGACCCTCTCCAGTTGATTTCTATTTCCAGTTGCCTGGCCGTGGCATCGATGAAATCGCGAACGCTATGCTGTATACCGGTGGCAATCACATAATCCTCGGCCGCTTCCTGCTGTAGCATTAACCACATCATTTCGACGTAATCCCGGGCATGTCCCCAGTCTCGCCGGGCCTCCAGGTTGCCGATGTAGAGACAATCCTGCAAACCGAGCTTGATCCGCGCCATCGCGCGGGTAATTTTACGCGTTACGAAGGTTTCGCCCCGGATCGGGGACTCGTGATTGAACAGGATGCCGTTACAGGCGTACATGTCGTAGGCTTCGCGGTAGTTTACCGTGATCCAGTAAGCATAAAGTTTTGCCACGGCATAGGGTGATCTGGGATAAAAGGGCGTGTTTTCGGTTTGCGGCATTTCTCTTGCCTTGCCGTAGAGTTCGGACGAGGATGCCTGGTAAAACCGGGTTTTCTTTTCGAGACCGAGAATACGAATGGCCTCGAGCACACGCAGAGTGCCGAGCGCATCCGAGTCGGCGGTATATTCCGGTTCTTCGAACGACACGGCGACGTGGCTTTGCGCGGCAAGATTGTAAATTTCGTCGGGTTGAACTTCCTGGATTACACGAACCAGGCTGCTCGAGTCGGTCATATCGGCATGGTGCAGAAAGAAGGAGCGATCGGATTCGTGCGGATCCTGGTAAAGATGATCGATTCGGTCCGTATTGAATGACGAGGTTCTGCGCTTGATGCCGTGAACGTCGTAGCCCTTGCTTAAGAGAAATTCGGCGAGATAGGCTCCGTCTTGTCCGGTAACGCCGGTTATAATTGCATTCTTCTGCATTTCCAATCCGTAGGGTTGGTCAAAAGCGCCAATCATATCTGTAAAGCCATGGTTTTGTAAGTTCACTGCGGAATGCGAGCGGTGTATCCTGGGGATTCGCGGGTAACCGGTTCAGATTAGTCCAGACCGGCGCTTGCTTCAAGCACTAAATAGCTTACAATTTTGGACTTATGGATTTTCGTTTTAAAGCAAACATTTCATTGCCAATTTATTTCTTCTCCTCGTCGGCCCCGCTCAAGGCCGAAAGTCTGACCTGTCATCGGTAACCACTGGTGATCGGGCGGGTAGTATCCTGCAGGCTCATTTGCCTGTTACTGCTGACCTTGCCGGTTGCCGTCAAGAGTCAATCCATGGAGACGAAGATACAACCCCAGCGAGGCGAAACCGTTGCTGATCGCCAACGCCCGGAACAGCAACAACTCGGTATTCCCTGGGGCGGTTTTTATGTTTTTCCAGAGTTCGAATATAGCGAATACCTTAACGATAATATCTTCGCTGTCGAAAGTAATACCCAGTCAGACAGAATATCCGTGTTTGCACCCGGCGTGACTCTGACCTCCAATTGGACACGACACCGGCTGGACGTCAGTTTTAGTGGCGAACTTGGTCGCTATCGGGACCTATTCACCGAGGATTATGATGACATACAGTTTTCCTCGGGCGCGAAGGTCGATCTGGTCAAGCAGAGTTTTATCAGCCTAGGCGTATCGTTCGCCGATTTACACGAATCGCGCGATTCGCTCGATGACGCCGGCGGTCTTAACCCAACGAAATATCGGCTCAGCAACGCGTTTGTAAACCTGACCTATAAACCCGGGCGTTTTTCACTGGCGCCGACGCTATCCCTGAATGAGTACGACTTCGACGATGTCAAGGCCGTGCAATTTGGCCAGAACGTTGTAATCGATCAGGACGACCGCGACCGATCCGGGTATGTGCTGGATCTGGAAGTCGCGTACGAGATTGGGGTGCAGGAAGTTTTTCTGCGATTGAGTCAGTTCGAAACGGAATACGATCGTTTACAGAATTTTAGTCTCTTCGACCGTTCTTCGAAAGGAAATGAAACCGGGATGGGTGTGGTGCTGGATCTGGGCGGTATCACCAGCTCCAGGCTCTATTACGGTTACCGTAACCAGCGCTTCGATCAACCGCTGCCTGATATAGATACACCGGTATACGAACTTCGGTTTACCTGGAATGTTTCCACCCTGACGACTCTTGAACTTGGTGCCGGACGCAGCACGCTCGAAACCAATTCACTGGTTTATTCCGGCTACCTATCTTCGCTGTGGTCTTTCCGACTGGATCACGAAATTCGGCGTAACCTGATCCTGAATTTCGAATATAGTCGAATTGACGATCGTTACGAGGGTATAGGGTCCGCGTCTCGAGATGATCAGACGGACAGTTCGGGAATCGGATTGAAATGGATCTTCAACCGATTTTCCGAGGTCATGTTTCGTTACGAACATACCAATCGGCAGTCTAACGATAATTCGATTCCGCGGGGATTCGAAGACGGTGATTTCAGCAACGATGCGGTCTGGGCTCGGATCGGGCTCAGGATCTGAGCCAGGGTTTAAGACGCTCGACCCCCGACTGCGATCACGCCCAACCTGTTGCCAGCTAGTTAACTGCCAGGGTAACGGTGATTCGCATCAGTGAGTGTTTGGGTATGGTAAGCCGCAGTTCCCCGGCGGGTGCATGGACTGTTTTTATCAGTGCCACCGCGTCGGGTTGCGCGGCCGTGTTCAGGTCGCTGAAGCTGCCGGCGGTGAGGGTGTCGGACACGATCGAGTCCACCGGATAAGGCAGGCCGCCATTGAATATCTGGGTATCGATATCGTTGTACAGGCTGCGGTTGACGAGGTAGACGTACAACCTGGAGTTATCCTTGGACAGCACTGCAACACTGTCCAGCACCGGCAATTCCGTGTCTTCGATGTCATCGTCAAACAGTTTGGTAGCGAATTCGGGCGAACCGTGCATCTTCGTCGGGATGATCTTGCCGTCAATGCTGGCGGCATACAGCTCGTGTACGTAATAATAGGCGCTGCGGATAGGTACCCAGCCGTTGTCCCAGACAAAGTTGAGAGGCGCCTGGGCCTGAAAGCTCGCAAGTGTCGAATGAAAGGAGGAAAACACGCTCGGGTCGCGCAGCATCGTATTGTAAATCAGCCCTGAGAACAATGCGGCGCCAAGGCTGCGAGCACGCGCATCGTTGTTCGGCGTCCCGCCGGCAGCGCAAGGCAGAAACCATGGACCCCACTCGGTAATGATGAAGGACGGCGATTTGTTGGCGGTGATGCCTAGATCGCGCGCGATGTCCCTGATGAACCCGAGCTGGACTTCCATCAGTAATGGCGAGGCCAGCAGCGATTCGAAAACGATGGTGTCGTCTGGCTGAATGCAGGTATCGATCTGCGGTTGCCAGGAGTGCAGGGAAATAAAATCGAATGGCTCGGTTATCGCCGCCATGGTTTCCCGGTTCCAGTCCTGACCCATGGGCGACATGACCGCCCCGACGCTGATGTCGGGTCTTATCTGCCGCAATGCCCGGGCCTGCGCATTGAAGGCAGCGGCGTATTCGGTTGGCGTCATGTAAGCAGCGTCAAACAGGTATTCCGGGCCATCGATGTAAATTTCGTTACCAATTTCCCAAAAATCGGTTTCCACCCCGTTGGTCTCGTAATAACTCAACCAGTCGGCTGCGTCCTGCGCCGTGCCAGTGGCTGCATTCGATGTGATCATCATCGACGCATCCAGCAGTTGGGCGAATTGCGCAAATTCGTCAGGGCCAAAAACGGGGCACTCCTTTTGCAGGTTGCCATATTCCGAAATCCAGGGATTGATTTGCGGCAAACGGTAGTACGTTGGGCCTATGGCCTCACTCCAGTGAAAGAAGTCAGACGGGACACCCGAAGGATAACGCAGACTGTTGATGCCCAGATTTCTAAATTCAGCGAGCTGTTCCTGGTTGGCCCCACCCGGCGGCACGGCAGGATCCTGGCAACTGCTGGTTACGATCGAATCCCAAATACCCGTGCCAGAGTTCAAGAACTCGGTCTGGCCACCGAACAACAACATCGATACTGTGTGGGTAGAGTTTGCCGGGTCGATTGAGACGCAGGTCGTCGCGCAAACGCGCACGGTTACGGTCACCCGCTGTTCTTGCGAAGGTGTATTTTCGTCGGTGTTTTCAACAATTCTAATGCTGGCGGTGTAAACTCCGGGAGCCAGCGAACCTGGATCGACACCGACCCCGATTTCATCAATTTCGTTGGTGGTCTGTCCCCCCGGCGGGCTGAGGGAAATCCAGGGGGTATCCGAAATCACGGCCCAGTTCACCAGCGAGCCATCGTTGCTGCGCAGTTGTATCTGCTGGAACCGCGCCATGTCGGATTCATCGGCGCTTTGTGACAGCAGGAATTCGAGGTGATTCTGTGAAGGCTTTAGCGCAAATTGCTGGCCTTCGCCTTCGGGGAAGTCACGCTCGCTGACGCAGCCGGCCGCGATCGCGGTAGCAGCCAGCAGTAACAGGACTGCCATTAATCGGCTTCTGGCTAGTCTTACGTTTTGCACCAATCGACCTTCTTCGACATGCGCCCAATCTCAATCTGGTTCCTAAGAGCTGGTCAAACGGCTGGTTGAAATCCGCCACGCCCGGCTCGCCAGCTATCCTGGCCGCTCATTGTCCGGGAATCCGCCTCAATGCGTCCTCTCAGAGGTGGGACAACATAGCAATTTTACAGTCCAGTGTAAACGTGGTTGCATGGTGCTTTGCGCCCCAAAATCGACGAGAAATCGGGCTAAATCACCAGGCTATCACTACCGCAATAGTGCCATCTTATGGATTGTTGAAGGTAGAATATGTGATTTGATGCTCAAAAAGTGCCGGGATGTCGCACGAGAACGGGCGATAAACGGAGACGTTCCGTGATACCTTTATCAAGCCGGGCCTTGCCCACACTGGTTTTCGGGCACCGGATAATGGCGGGCCGTGGGCAAAAAAATATTGAATCGTAACTGGTTGCAAACCTGCCCGTGGGCAGGAGTAATAACATCATATTGAGGATAGATGGGTTTTGAAATCGACGCCAACACCTTCTAGCAGGAAAGCGCTCATCATGTTCGCCTGTGTTTACGTCGTTGCCGACGTCTTGGTTGCACAAGCGGCCAAACGGAGCTGGGATTTGTGGGACGTGCAAAATATCGAGCGTAACTATCGAACGCCGAACGAGCTTTACCACCACGACCTGGTACCTTTGTCTGATACGGTCGGAATCTGGGGACAGAGCATCTACCGAATTCGCACCAATTCCATGGGATTCAAGGATTCTTCTACCCGGCAGGTTGCGATTCACTCCGACAGGTACCGGATTTTGATGATAGGAGATTCCTTCACCGAGGGCGTGGGGCTGGAATTCGAAAAGACCTTTGCCGGCATCGCATTCGCGCAGTTCGCCCAACGAGGCATTGAAGTTCTCAATGCGGGAGTTATCGGCTACTCTCCATCGATTTATTATCGGAAAATCAAGTACCTGCTCGAATCGGTAGATCTCAAAATTGACGAGGTTGTGGTGTTTCTCGATATTTCCGATATTGCCGACGACGCCCATTTATATCAGATCGACGAGAATGACCGTGTGGTTCAGCGCCCGGAATTTCCCGACTGGGGTAGCGGCTGGACTGGTGGTCAAATATCGGACGACGATCAATTCGCCAACCGGATAAAACATTTTTTGAAAACCAACTCGATTACGATCAGGCTGATGGACGAACTCAAGGACCGCTTGCTGGCGCCACCTGCCGGCCAGAATCCCCCGCCGATATTGCTCGGCGGACCGCGGGGCGAGTGGACCTCTGAGCGATACTTCGAACAGCATGGACGGCCCGGACTTGAGATAACTCGGCAGAATATGGACCGGCTGGTAAGCTTGTTAAGCCGGCATTCGGTACGTCTGACTGTTGTCGTTTATCCCTGGCCCGCGCAGGTATATTATGGCGATCTGAACTCCATCCAGGTTGCATATTGGCAGGATTGGGCGGCGCAAAACCAGCTCACTCTGGTGAATCTTTTTCCGCCTTTTTTCGTCGATCAGCAGCGAGACAATGTTTTACGTGACTATTATTTTCCGGGAGACGTGCATTTCAACGAGGCCGGCAACCGATTGATAGCGGAAAATTTCCTGCGCCTGTTCATACCGGCTAATGCGGATACAGGGCAGGCGCAATAGACCTTTTGACTAGCGGATTTCCGGTGGGGCAGCGGCATTGTTAGGCTGTTAGATATTCTTAGGTAAGCAGATGGCTGATTCGAGCTGAAAATGAAAAAAGCACTGATTTGTGGCATTTCCGGACAGGATGGGACCTACCTTGCCGAGCTATTGCTCGGCAAGGGTTATGGGGTCTGGGGCACGTCTCGCGACGCCCAGTCGTCGGCTTTCCCTAACCTGGTTCGACTCGGAATTCTTGACCAGGTCAAAACCATCTCCATGGCGGCTAACGATTTCCGCAGCGTGCTGCAGGCAATTAATAGCTGCGTACCGGATGAAATTTATAACCTGGCGGGCCAGAGCTCGGTGGGTCTCAGCTTCGAGCAACCAGCGGAGACGCTGGAGAGTATCGCAACCAGCACGCTCAATATTCTCGAAGTCATCCGCTTTCTGGGCCGGCCGGTGCGTTTTTACAATGCAGGGTCGAGTGAATGTTTCGGCGATATCCAGCAAGGTGCCGCCGACGAGGAATCGACCTTTCATCCACGCAGCCCCTATGCCGTGGCCAAGGCTACAGCGCACTGGCTGGTATCGAATTACCGCGATGCCTACGGGCTATTTGCCTGCACGGGAATTTTATTTAACCACGAATCTCCATTACGGCCGTCACGTTTCGTTACCAAAAAAATAGTCCGGGGAGCCATCGATATCTCGCAGGGCAAGCGCAAACAACTAGTGCTTGGCGATATTAGTATCAAACGCGATTGGGGCTGGAGTCCGGAATACGTTGACGCTATGTGGAGAATGTTGCAAACAGATAAACCGGACGACTACGTGATCGCAACAGGTGAGGCAAACTCGCTCGAAGATTTTGTCGCGGCCGCTTTTGCGGAATTGCACCTCGATTGGCGGAAGTACGTGGTCAAGGACAAAAAACTGCTGCGCCCATCAGAAATTACCTACAACTGCGGTAATGCCGCTAAAGCTCGACACGAATTAAACTGGCAGGCAGAGATGAAAATGCGAGATGTAGTACGTGAAATGATTCGTCATGAATTGTAATTCCCAACTTCGGGGCAGCTCGGCGTTGTCTTTCTCGTCCTGCATCCAGGTAAGGCGCTGGGCGAGCGATGCCAGTAATAGTCAGATTGTTTGCTGGAGGTAGCCTAAGGCAGGGTTTCGATAAATGGGGTCAGATTCCTATTTTCTTGATTTTGGCGCAATGCTCCAGTGTGACTTTTCGATGATTTTCCAGGCTATTCTCTTTTCGATGGCCTGGCCGCTTGTTTCGTATCAATCTTTGAAAACCGGTTTCAACTGGAGCCAGCTGCAAAGGGTCCAAAGCGGCACGCTGAGCGAAGAACCTGCCATTTTGCGCTCGGCGCCAGACTTTGTCCGGCTTTACCGGAGCAACGTCGAATCAGTAAAGTACTGAGATTGCGGCTAATTGTAACAATGCATGGATGGGAGAGTCGCGGTCAATATCATTGGCCGAAACCAACCCTGAAAGGCGCCGCGAAATTTACTAAGAAATGCAACACTTATTCACGAGGGTAGCGGTATGGCTATCCCCTCATATTCTAATGTGAGCAACGGCATTTCATCTCGAACAACGAATATGCGAGCAGTTCCGCTGGGTCAGGCAGGTACCAGCGAATGGCCTGAATTCATTTGGCTTGTCTTAACCTGGATTGATTGGCGATGGCATTCCTGGCGGGCTGCCAAACAGGGGAGAGTGGAGTGCCGCGCGCGAGATGATGTTGTGATGCTTCTCCGTGTGAAAGTAGACCATGCCAGGCATTAATTTAAAAGCCCCGAACTGTTGGTGCAGAGCTTCTCCCTGGCGGCAGGGAACTGACACGATTTCATCGAATAAAAAGAAGCCGAGACGCTAGCTTGCAGAACGTTTCGCATTTGGGTGAAGGCAGAACCTGGCCTGCCTTGATCGATGCCTCAGTTGTATCGCTCGCGCTGCTGCGGGCTACCTGTCGAACTACCTTGCATTCAGTCTGCAGGTCGCGTCTGGTCATATCGAGGGCAACGCCATATCCCCAGGCGCAATCGAGTGCAGGCTCGAGCGGAATATCAGACCCACCTTTTTGCAGCGCCACGATCATCTCGATCTCGTGATGGACATCACTGGATTTGTCGGGATACGGAAAGTCGGCGCCACCGCCCAGAAGGTTGTCGGGATTCTTCTGGAAAAAGAATGGTACTTCCCGGTCAGGATCACCACCCATTTCGATCGTGTGAGCCGCATAGTTGCGGCCAACACAATAGACGCGGCGAACAGGAAAGCGTTTGTCCGACCCGCGGATGGGCAAGCTTGCCTGCGGGGCTGGCTCGATGATGTACTTGGTCATTGTAGGCTCCTTGATTTTCGAGGTCGTGATTCTATTGTGTTAAACCAGGTTCAGCGGCGAGCGGCGTAATAATCGACTCTGCGCTCCAGGTGAGCGAGAAATTCCGCAATGGTAAATGCGATCGCAAACAGGACGATCAGTACCGCCCAGAAATGTTTCATTAGAAAATTCGATGAATACAGTTCAAACAATGCGCCGAATCCGACAATCGAGATCAGCAATTGACCGATGATGACGCCATTGACCGCGCGGATAAAACCGATTCGTACACCGCCCAGAATTTCGGGAGGCGCGGCCCACAGATAGATTTTGAAAAAGGCGTCCTTCGGCGAGGCGCCAAAGGAACGCGCCATTTCGATCAGCGAGCGATTGATTTGCATGACTCCGGCGCGCGAATTCAACACGATAATCCAGATCGCAAACAGCGTGGTCGTGATAATGATCGACTTCATGCCAAAACCGAACAATACCATCAGCACCGGCACCAATGCGGTAAGTGGTGCGCTGAGAAACATATTCACCCAGGGCAACAGCAACTCGTCGAGCAAACGGCTTTTCCCCATCAGGATACCGACCGGGATACCGATTACGATGGCGGAGAATGTTCCGACAAAGAACGCATATCGGGTAACCGCGAGTGCTTGCAGAAACACACTGGTCGTACTGATTTCTATCAAGGTCACGAATTTTGCCGACAGCGGGGGCAGGAAGAACGTGAATTCTAGCTGACCGACGATCTCCCACAGGATGAGGGACGACATCGCCGGGAGCTGATAGCCGAATAACTTCATCGTCTCGCGCTATTCCACATAGGTACGTAACGACGCCCAGATGCGAACGACGATGTCGAGATACTCGGGGTCGCGCCGGATGCTGCCGGCATCCTTGTGCCTGAATCCTTCGGGCCGAATGATTTCCGAAACCCGGCTTGGGCGAGCCAGCAGCAGGGCGACCTGGTCGGACACGTAGACAGCTTCCTCGATTGAGTGAGTCACGAATATAAAGGTTTTATTCTCGTTATTGGCAAGGTGAAGCAGGTCCTCTTGGAATTTACGCCTGGTCTGTTCGTCGACGGCGGAGAAGGGTTCGTCCAGGAGCAATACCTCGGCATCGACACTCAGCGCCCGGGCGAGGCCCACGCGCTGGCGCATGCCGCCTGACAATTCGTGGGGGTATCTTTTCTCGAAACCCTGCAGACCTACGTTCCCGATATATGTTTCCGCAATCGCTTCACGTTCCGACCTGGCGACACCAAGTAGTTTCAGGCCGAAGGCGACATTGCGCAACACGTTGGCCCAGGGCAGCAGGGCGAAATCCTGGAACACAAATGCTCGATCCGGACCTGGCCCGGTAAGCGGTTGATTATTCACCAGGATTTCACTGCTGTTTGCTGGTAACAGACCGGCAATGATCTTCAGCAATGTCGTTTTACCGCAACCGGACGGACCGAGGAGCGAAGTGAGCTGGCCTCGCGGAAAGTCGAGCAACAAGTCCCTCAACGCCTCGACCTCGCCGTAATTCTTGTAGACATTACGGACTGTTACGGCATTGTCGATATCGTTTATGTTGTCGTTCATCAAGCCGCTCTGACTGCAATTTTCATTCGGACGCATAGGTTTGTTGGCTACCCTTGAAGAGATAGTTCTCGAGGCGCGCGAGTACATTCAGGAAAATTACCGCCAGAACGATAATCGACGTGATGGCCGCGTACATGGTCGGATAGTCAGCAATCGAGCGACTAAAGGTGATGATGTCGCCAACGCCCGTGGGCGTAATTTTTAACTCGGACAGGATGGCGCCGATAAATCCCGCCGATACGCCGAGACGCAGGCCTGCAAAAATTATCGGCGACGCGGCTGGCAGTATAATTTTAAGAATAATGTCGAGCTTCGTCCCCAGAAACGCGTGGCCCATTTCGATAATCGATGCGGGCGTATTGCGAACAGCGCCGCTGGTATTGAGAACGATGACTGGCATCGCCATGATACAAACCACTATTACCTTCGATGTCAGTCCGATGCCATAGACCATGACGAGAAGCGGAATGAGTGCCGCCAAAGGCGCGGTCTGCATTACGACAAAGATTGGCGAAACCAGCCAGTCGAACTTGCGGCTGAGGCCAATCGCAAGACCAATTCCGATACCCAGAGAGGTATTGATGGATTGAGTCGAACGAACATTGACCCAGGCAAAGGCCTTGTTCGCGCCGCAGGACATATCGGTTGATGGTCGTTTACCCCTGAACCTGAGTTTTGGCGCCAGGTTAGCAGGGGCAGGTACGTCGGATCGTGACCGATCGAAAGTTTTCTTTATCCATCGATAAATTTAATAATGTTGATTCAGGTCAGCTATTCACCCAAACTGCATCGTTTAAAATAATATTTTTACAGGGGATACCGAGAGAATGTTCAGCCAAAATCCTTTCGCCGAGGTGTCGGCGTCGATTCCTTCTGCTCTGCTGCAATGGTTCGTCGTGATCATGGTTGTTCTCGTGGTGGCGGGCACGATGTTCGATGTGGTCCACAAGAAGAGCGCCAGATACTTCTCCGAGAGCATGCGCAGGTCCAGGGAAGCAGGGACGAAGCAGGTAAGCGGCGGCGAAGTGGTATCCCTCGCGATACAAACCGCGGTTTCAGAAGTGTTGACCTCGTCAGAGTTCTGTCATCCGAATCGCCGAATCGCGCACCTGTTGACCATGTATGGACTCGTCATCCACCTGCTTGCGACCGCTGTACTGGTCTTTGGCTATCCGGCCATGGCGAACGCGGGCATCTGGCCGCTGTTGTGGCATCTGGGCGCGCTTGGCGTCTGCGTCGGCGGCTACTGGTTCTGGTTCTTCATCCGCGTCGACGTCGCCGCCGAGGGTAATTCGCCGTTTCGTGTAATGCGCGCCGACCTGTTTATTCTATCGCTGCTGGCCAGCTCGACGCTGGCGCTGGTCTGGTCCGCGGTGCAGGCGGCCGGTACCTCGGTCGGGTCCTACATTTTTTTCAGCCTGTACCTGATCGCCACCGCGGTACTGTTCGGCGGTGTGCCCTGGTCGAAGTTTGCGCACATGTTTTTCAAGCCGGCCGCGGCCCTGCAAAAGCATGTTGCCGAAGCCAGCGGGGCGAGAGATAACCTGCCTCCACCCGCCGATCAGCCCGAACAGTTTGGTCTTGGTATCAAGCGCGAATTGCCGCGTCACTATTAACCCAGCAGAAGATTCATTTCTAACGAACGTCACTAGCATCGACAACCGGAGAGATTTTACATGCCAACATTTGTTTACATGACCCGCTGCGATGGCTGCGGACATTGCGTCGATATCTGTCCCTCCGACATCATGCATATCGACAAGACTTATCGACGCGCCGTCAATATCGAGCCCAACTTCTGCTGGGAATGCTATTCCTGCGTCAAGGCCTGCCCGCAAAATGCCATCGACGTGCGCGGCTACGCCGATTTCGCCCCGCTGGGCCATAGTGTGCGCGTACTTCGCGAAGAGGAGAAAGGCACCATCTCGTGGAGAATCAAATTCCGCGACGGTCGCGAAAAAGAATTCGTTTCGCCGATAACGACCCAGCCCTGGGGGGAAAAAATTCCTCGACTCGCGGATATGGAGGTACCCAGCGAAGAAGATCACAACTCTCAGCTGCTTTGCCATGAACCCGACTCGCTCAATGTTGAAACCGGGTTACCCGTAATCGACAAATCCAAGTTCAAGCAGGGGGTTTACTACTAATGGGCAAGATCAATACCGTTTTTGAAGAATGTGACATCCTCGTCGTTGGCGGCGGCATGGGCGGTACCGGCGCTGCTTACGAGGCCAGGTACTGGGGACGCGATCTGAAGATCGTCGTTGCCGAAAAAGCCAATATCGACCGCAGCGGTGCGGTCGCCCAGGGTTTGTACGCAATCAACTGCTACATGGGCATGCAATGGGACGAAAACCAGCCCGAAGACCACGTGCGCTACGCGCGCAACGACCTGATGGGCATGGTGCGCGAAGACCTGGCCTATGATATGGCGCGTCACGTCGACTCCAGCGTGCACAAGTTCGAGGAGTGGGGCCTGCCGATGATGCGCGACCCGGAGACCGGTCGCTACCAGCGAGAAGGCAAGTGGCAGATCATGATCCACGGTGAGTCCTACAAGCCGATCGTCGCCGAAGCGGCGCGCAAGTCCGCCGACAAGATTTACAATCGCATCATGATTACGCACCTGTTGATGGATGAGAGCAAGCCTAACCGCGTCGGTGGCGCGGTCGGCTTCAACGTCCGTACCGGTGATTTCCACATATTCAAGGCCAAGGCTGTCATCGTCGGCGCCGGCGGCGCCTCGCACATCTTCAAGCCGCGCTCGGTGGGTGAAGGCATGGGTCGTACCTGGTACGCGCCGTGGAGCAGCGCATCGGCCTACGCGCTGCCGATCCAGGCCGGCGCCAAGATGACGCAGATGGAAAACCGCATCGTGCTGTGCCGTTTCAAGGACGGCTACGGCCCGGTCGGCGCCTATTTCCTGCACCTGAAGACCTACACCCAGAACGCTTACGGCGAAGAATACGAATCCAAGTGGTACGAACATACCAAGGCCCTGGTCGGCGAATACATTGACCATCATCCAACCCCGACCTGCCTGCGCAACCACGCGTTTATCGAGGAAACGAAGGCCGGCCGCGGGCCGATCTACATGGTCACCAAGGAAGCCTTCCAGGACCCGCACAAGGAAACCGTCGGCTGGGAAAACTTCCTCGGTATGACCGTCAGCCAGGCGGTCGTATGGGCATCGCA
>JAOTUD010000371.1 GCA_029864065.1 Gammaproteobacteria bacterium
GCCATCGCCACCAGCAGATCTTCGGCAATCTTCGAGCGCTGCAGCATGATGCCCATGAAGATGAACAGCGGAATCGCGATCAGCGTATCGCGTTCGACCACCCAGTAAAGGCTGCGATAATTGGTCACCCCGGCGCTCAGCCACTGGTTGGGACCGCCGAGCATAAAGTAGGCGTCGGTGTTCCCCTCGAACAGCCAACCGCAAAAAGCGGCGATCGCGATGGTCAGTATTGCCGAGCCGGGCAGCGAAAACGCAACCGGAAAGCCCGAGGAGAGCGCGAACACCATGATCGCAACCAGCAAAACGAGGAAATACAGTTCCACGTTCAGTGGCCTCCCGAAGCGGCAGTCCTGTCGCCGGTTACGAGCTGGTGATAACTCAGGTGATCTTCGTTCTCGGAGCGGTTGATTAACTGCGCGATGTTATACAGCAGGAAGCTGACGAACTGTATCATCATCGTTACCGAGAACACGATCAGGAAGGCGGCCATAATATACTTGACGTACATGCCATAACCGCTCTGGGTCACTTCGAAACTGAGCAACGGGCTATTGATGCTGTTGCCGCGCCCGCCCATGCCATGCATCAGGATGACCCAGCATATCGGTATGCCGAACAGCAGGCAGCCAATCGAATCGAACAGGGCTTTCTTGCGCCGGCTGAATCCCGTGTAGAGTACGTCGACGCGCACGTGTCCCTCTTCGACCAGCGTATGGGCGCTGGCAAACAGGAATAGCGCGGCGTACCAGAAACGCACCAGGTCGCCCATGTAGGCCTGCTCATACGAAAAAACGAAACGCGAAATCACGATCATGAATTCGGCTATTACGACCAGCAGGGCGAGCCAGGCGAAAGTTGCGTTGCGAAAGCGCGCGGCGATGAACATGGATGCAATTACCAGCGGATAGTGCACGTAGCTGCCGCGGAAAATCGGGCGCCCCAGCTGCTGCGTGAGCGTTTCGCTGGCGACGTGCTCGAGCAGGTTCTCGACGCGCAGCAATGAAATCACCATGTCGGCAAGGCCGATCAGCAACACCGACCAGAAAGAAAAGCGCACGATAAAAGCAGACAGCGTCGTAAAACGAATGCTTTCCTGTTCCAGCGTGCGTGCGCGGGTTTTGATGACATAGCCGATGCTGATCAATAACACCACGAGGTAAGTGGTGAACTGAATCCAGCCCTGGCTGACCTGGCTGTCGTCCAACTGGTTACTGAGGGCCTCGAATCCGAACCACCCGTAATGCGAGAACAGCACGAAAGGCCCGGGCATGTCCTGCCAGTACACCAGGTAATTATTGATCAGATAAAGGAAAAGCGCGCTAAGCATCAGGTAGCCAAAGCCGCGGCCGATGAGCGCGATGTTATTCTTCATGATCAACTGCGTATTATCACGAATGAGTAAAAACGGAGTCCGAAGACTCCGTTTTGTTGTGCGATACCGTGACTGCTATAGCCCGAGTACGCGGTTGCGTTGCGCCACGTAGGCCTGATCGGAGATCTTGGCCCAGGCGCCGACCTCGTTTCGTGATGCCAGGAAACTCTGGTGAATTTTCTTCGCCAGCGGGCTGTGCTGCTGCACTTCAGCGAACACTTCCTCTGCGGCATCGCCGAAGCTGTCGTAGATGTCGTCGTTGAAACTCCTCAGTTTGACGCCCTGATCGGAAATCAGTCTTTTCAGTGCGGCGCCGTTCTTGGCGTTGTACTCGGACATCATCACCGAGTTTTCCACTTCTGCTGCGGCGGTAACGATCAGCTTGTCCGACTTGCTGAGGCCATCCCAGAATTTCTTGTTAACGCCGAGCGACAGCATCGAACCGGGCTCGTGCATGCCGGGGTAATAATAAAACTTGGCGGCCTCGAAGAATTTCATGACCTCGTCATTCCACGGACCGACCCATTCGGTCGCGTCGATCGCACCGGACACCAGGTTTTCATAGATCTGGCCACCCGGCAGCGAAACCGGAGAAGCGCCCAGCTTGGCGAGCACGTCGCCGCCGAGGCCCGGGATACGCATCTTGAGGCCCTTGAAATCGGCCGCCGAACGCATTTCCTTGCGGAACCAGCCACCCATCTGCACGCCGGTGTTGCCGCAGGGCAGGCACTTGAGGCCGTAGCCGGCGGCGAGCTCGTCCCATAACTGCTGGCCACCGCCGAACTGGGTCCAGGCGTTGACCTCGGTAAAGGTCATGCCGAACGGTACGCCGGTAAAATAGGCCCAGCCGGGATGCTTGCCTTTCCAGTAGTAGTCCGCGGCGTGGTACATCTGGGCGTTGCCCGAGGCGACCTCGTCGAACGAGTCGAACGCCTTGACGCGCTCGCCCGCGGCGAAATAGTTGACCTTGATACGACCATCGGTCATCGCGGTCAGGCGTTCGGCGAAGCGCTGCGCGCCGGTGCCGAGTCCAGGGAAGTCACGCGGCCAGGTCGATACCATGGTTATTTCGATTCGGCCCTGGGCGATTGCAGGTGCCGATACCGCGCCTGCTCCGGTTGCGAGGGCGGCGGCGACGCCACCCTTGAGTACATCACGACGTTTCATTACTGATACTCTCCGTTATTGGTTATATTGCCTAGAATTTTATTTATATATTGGCCAGGGGTCCTGACTACCGGCCCTGCATGCAACGCCGCCATTCTGGGCTTTCTATGCCAACATTTCAAGTTTTAACGCCGATACTCGGGTTCGCGCCAGCCTCCTTCTGGTGCGTTTTGAGCCGCTCCCAGACGGCTCTGATTTCCACGCTCGGCGTCCCGCAGTTCGCCGTAAGAAATTTATCTGGAATATTTTCGGGGTTCAGTACCGAATCTGGATGGCCTTTCGGAAACAGGGCGCTGTGATTGAAGAACAGGAATCCGCGTAGCGGCGCGTTGCCGATCAATATCCTCAGCGAGGTGAGCTGATTCTCCAGTTCGAATAACGGATTCGTGAATTTGTAACTCTTCTTGCCTATGATCTGGGTCCATTCCGAAATACGCTCGGCACAGTAGATGTTGCCGTCGTAGGGTTTGTAGGAAATCAGCAGCACGGCATCCCCGGTCAGGGCCAGGCGATCGATGCTGTAAAAGCCGTCTATGCCGTCCGCACAAACCAGGTTGCGAATCTGCTCGATACCGATCTGCTTCAGACAACGCTCGATTCGCCACTCCTGAAAGCGCAGCAGCAGGCGCCTGCGGTTGACTAACAGTATCAGCAGCACGGCCAGCGCCACGATGGCGTATGCGACCACTTCTGACTTCAGGTTCAGCTGGTTCAGCGTTTCGTTGAAATCCATGTGCAAGAATCATATCGGAACCCTTGCAAGATGCCATCGACAATTGCCAACGTCAATTGTAAAAATTACACTGGCCCGGCCTTCCCGGGAGTTGACCTGCTATGACGACACCACAATTGACCGTAAAACAGTTATTCGATCGCGAGAGTTGCACCTACACCTACCTGTTAATCGATTCCGATACGGGCGAGGGCGCGATCATCGATGGCGTGCTGGAAACTTTCGATCGCGACATGCAGATTATCAACGAGCTGGGCGTCGAACTGCTTTACGCGATCGAGACGCACGCGCATGCCGACCATATTACCTCGGCCGGCAAGATCCGCGAAATCACCGGCGCCAAGCTCGTATATGGCGAGAGTTCAGGTATCGAGGCGATCGATATCCCGCTCAGGGACGGCGAAAACATTGCGCTGGGGCATTACCGGATAACGGCGCTCTCGACTCCGGGGCACACCAATGGCTGCACCTGTTACTTCGTCGACGGCAAGTTGTTCAGCGGCGATACGTTGCTGATAAGGGGATGCGGCCGCACCGATTTTCAGTTTGGCGATCCCGGCATGCTCTACGACAGCATCATGCAGAAACTGTTCGTGCTCAGCGACGATACCATCGTTTACCCCGCGCATGATTACAACGGGCGTACCTCGTCGACAATCGGCGAGGAAAAGACCTGGAATCCCCGGGTTGGCGGTGACCGCCCGCGTCAGGAGTTCATCGACCTGATGAACAACCTCAATCTCGATATGCCCAGGCGCATCAACGAGGCG
>JAOTUD010000372.1 GCA_029864065.1 Gammaproteobacteria bacterium
CATGGTGCTGGCGAAAGACATCCACCGCGCGATTCTGAACGGCAAGGCCGAGCCGTGGACCGACCTCGAAAAAATGCGCCGCGAAACGATGGTCGTGCCCGAAACCCAGCTGATCGCGAAACTGTTCGACCTGATGCGCGCCGAACGCGCGCACATGGCCTGCGTGGTCGACGAGTATGGCAGCTTTGTCGGCATCATCACGCTGGAGGACCTGATCGAGGAAATCGTCGGCGAAATCGAGGATGAAACCGACGACGCGCGGCCCAGTCACGGTATAAAGCAGATCGACGATTCGACCTGGGAAATCGACGGCCTTACGGCGCTCTCCGACATCGAACGTGTGATCGGTTTCGAGGTCAGCGACGAGGTGGACGCAAATACGATCAACGGCTACTTCATGCGCCGCCTCGCGCGCATGCCGCAAATCGGCGATGTCGTCGTCGAGTCGGGATTCGAGCTGCAGGTCATGGAGCAGGACGGGCACCGCGTCGGCAAGGTGCGGATTACTCGTGAAGATACCGAGACCGCCGAGGATAAGGATGCCGAGAATACCGACAATAAGGATGCCGGGAATACCGGTCAGGACGCAGATTCGGATCCCAAATAAGCAATCGGGCGTTTCAGTCGCGAGGAGCGTCGACCCGATGCTTCCTCACGGCCTGGGGGCCTGCCGCGCGGCTGGAAAATCGCAATCCCGTGTGCGGCCCTGCATTGCGATTGACGATACCATCAGCCTGGATCGACATTGCGCTAATCATCTTCCACTTTTCCGCCATCGGGCGGCAGCTTACTCGCTTCATCGTTGGAGGGCCTGGATCGGGGACCGGTGAACGCCTGCAACAGCGCCAGAAAAGACGACACCGCCAGCACGATAAGATCGCGCGCGCCGGTACCCGCGTTCGCACGCCTGATGATAGCCTGAATGGCACCGTCATCCTGCTCCCGAGCAGGCGCCGGATCGGGCCCGCCAGCTTCGTGGTAACGCTCGCGCAAGCGCGCCTCCTCATTTTCCTGTCCGTTAGTCATGTATCTCGGTCCGTGGTTTCGGGTTGATGAAATTATGCGTACAACGCAGGCTCGAAAGACCAGACCAGTCCGAGTCCCCGGCAGTCCGGCATCGGGTCTCGTCGGTCGCTCAGTCGCTGAATGGTTTGCGCGATGAGCGTCGCTATACCAGCATTGCAGACAGCATCGTCGCAATGCCCAGAAAAGACATGAAGCCCGCGATATCGGTGATCGTGGTCATTATGATCGACGACGACTGCGCCGGATCCTGTCCCAGTTTCTGCAGGCAAATCGGCACCAGGGCTCCGCCGACGCCGGCGATCGTCATCGAGATAACCATGGCAAGCGCGATCACCAGCGCCAGCCCGAAACTCTGGCTCCACAGGTATACGCCGAGGCCGCAGGTCACCGCTATCGCGATACCGTTAAGCAGGCCGGCGCCGGCTTCCTTGAACATCACCCGCAACCAGTGCCGGGGCGTAATTTCGCGCAGCGTCAATCCGCGCATGGTCACCGCCAGCGCCTGTGCCCCGGTATTGCCCGACTGCCCGGCCGCGATCGGCATCAATACCGCCAGCGCGGTGAACTGGGCGATCGTAGTTTCGAATAACCCGACCACCGAGGCGGCGAGAAACCCGGTTAACAGGTTGATTTGCAGCCACCCCTGACGCTTGCGCACCGCGAACAGGCTGCTCGAAAGCGCCTGCTCGTCACGGCTGGCGCCGACCATGGTCTGGATGTTGACGGCGATGCCTTCCTTCAGGGTTTCGATCGCGCTGGCACCCCGAATCACGCCCAGCAGGCGCTGGTTGGTGTCAAGCACCGGCAGGGCTTCGATATTGTTCTGCTGCAACATGGTCGCGACATCCTGCTTGCGATCCAGCGCCGAGACGAAATGGCTTACCCCGCTGCTGACCTCGGCCAGGGTTTGTTCTGCCTCGGCGACCACCAGCTGCGCCAGCTCGACCTGCCCCTGCAGGCGCCCGTCGGCGTCCAGCGTAAAGATACGCCGTCGCATGATGGCGGGATAACGCCGCAGTTGCTCCATTGCATCGCGGACACTGATCGAAGAACTGAGCCCGAGCACGCGGGTATCCATGATGTGCCCGGCGCTGTCAACCGGAAAGTCCAGCAAATGCTGTAATTCGCGCGCAATCGAAGCTCCAACCAGCTTCAAATAATATTCACGGTAGGATTCCTCGAGCTGGCTCAGCAGGACAGCGCAGGGCCCGGCATCCAGTTCGGTCAATAGTTCCAGGGCTATCGTGTCGTCGAAATAGGGCAATAACAGACTCGCCGCGGCAGGCGCCAGGTAAAACCAGACCGGCAAACGCACCTCGCGGGATTGCTCCGCCAGAATGGTGGCGGCAATTTCCGGCGCCATGGTCTCGAGTTTACGCGCGGCCTGCCACGGATAGTTGTGCAGAAAAGTGGCGCCAAGTTCCCTGGCGGCCTCGTCGGCGGCAAGGTCCGCGGTTTCGTTTGACGGCGTAGCAATCGAATTCATTGCGACTCTCCGCCCGGGCCTGTCGACGGCCGACCATGGCGCTGCCCTTCACCGTTGACAAGGTTAAAAAGCGCACCCAGGGTGCGCAGGTAGGCCAGACCGAGATTGTTTACCACAGGTTCGTCGGTAAAAGTCGGCGCCCCCGCGCTGGCTATCGACAGGGCCCTGCGCAACACCATGTGACGCAACAGTCCCTCCGGTTCGCCTTGCTGGTTCACCACCACCAGGTCGTCGCAGGCCTGCCAGCCCTCGTGACCTTCGGCTGCCCTCAGGCTCATCTTTGCCGGTATTGCAATCGGATCGATGCTGCGGCGCAGTGCCAGCAACTGGCTTTCGCTACTGGCACGCAGCAAGTTCTTGATGCTGATGAATCCGGCCAGCTTGCGGGCTTCGTCGACCAGCGGCAACGTGTTGGCGTCGCCGATATCGCCTTCACCGGCGACTCGCTGCAGCGCGTCGCCGGCGGTAATATTGGTTGGCAACAGCAGAACGTCGGTGTTCATCCAGGCGCCCACGGTGTCGTTATCATAGGTTAACAGTCGTCGGCAGCGCGATGCGCTTCGTTCCGGCAGAAGATCCAGCAGCGCGGCACGACTCGAGGGCTCGAACAGTCGCAGCACGGCCGCAATCTGGTTACTGTTACACCCGCTCAGCATCGCCGCCGCGGAATCGGCAGGCAACGCCTGCAGTATCCTCGTTGCGAACTGTGGCAGCATGTGTACGGTCAGGCGCTGCGCCTGGAGCAGCGGAATTGCCTGCATCAACGCGGCCGCGGATTCAGGACTCAGCATTTCCAGCCGACGTGCCGCCGCGCCGACATGCGACTCGATGAAGCCCCGGGCAAGTTCCAGGCTATGTCGTTCCATCGGAATCGTCCTTCTTGCGAAACAGGTTGCCTAGCAGTGAACTATTGGTGTCGCCTCTGCTGGTGACGATTTCGCTAACGTCCTGCTGCAGGCGGCAGGCCGGCACCACGGCCCTGCCGCGCTCGGTATCGAGCACCAGCGCCGTCTGCGTAATTTCGAGCAGGTAACCCTCGATATCGTCAAACTTGATAAATTGTCCGACCTGGTAGTGTTTCTGAGATATTTGTGCGCCGATCAGGTTAGCCACGTAGTGTCTTGCACCGAGACCAAATGCCAGCGCTGCGCCTGACAAGAGAACGCCCGCTACGACGATCAAGGTGGTAGTCAGGAAGGTGATATTGATTCCGAGCTGCTCAATACCGATGACAAGCGAGGTCATGACAACCGCAACCTGGGCGATGCGGGCCGGTATCTGCGGGCGCGCGATTCCGGCAGTCGAGGCGGTCGTCTCGATCAGCGAATGCACCACGCCTCCGACAACGAAGCCGGCGAGGATAATCAGCAACCCTGCAAACAGGTGTGGCAGGTAGGTCAGCAAGGTGCCGAGGAAATCGGAAAAGATTTGCCAGTCGAGCATGTTGGCGCTGGCCGCCATGAAAAACAGCAATACGCTCCAGAAGGTGATGTTACCGACCAGCACATTGTAGGAACGTCCCGTC
>JAOTUD010000373.1 GCA_029864065.1 Gammaproteobacteria bacterium
CATGGTGCCACTGGTCGCCCGGGTAATCCGGGTTGAGCCCGCCGATATTGGTGGTGCGCGCGCGGCAGCTGGCGGCGTAGTCGGCAACGCCGAAATGCATCGCCTCCATGCGCGGGCTGGCGGTCGCGATCGCGTCGACATTGGCCATGCCGAGGGTGATTTCGATTAGCGCTTCCAGCCCGATCCTGTTTTCGAATCCTTGCGCGGTCTCGATCTGCGTCAGCATCGCATCGACCATGTAAACGTCAGCGGCCACGCCGACCTTCGGAATCAGGATGGTATCGAGGTTGGCGCCGGCCTGCTCGACCACGTCGACGACATCGCGGTACATGTAATGCGTATCGAGGCTGTTGATGCGCAGCGACACGGTTTTGCCCTTGCCGCGCCAGTCGATATCGTTGAGCGCCTCGATGATATTGTTGCGCGCCTGCACCTTGTCGCCCGGGGAAACCGCGTCCTCCAGATCGAGGAAAACGTAATCGGCCGAACTGTTGGCGGCCTTTTCGAACATGCCCGGGTTGGATCCCGGCACCGCGAGCTCGCTGCGCTGCAGGCGTTGTCGCGCCGGCGCGTATTGCGTGTGACTCATGTCAATACCCCTGAAATCAAAGGATCGCAGTCTCGACCGCGATCAGAAGTCCATCTAACGGAAATCCACCTCAAGTTTAAAACCCTGCAAACGGTCGGGCTATCGCTGGGTCGACATTCGGAATTTCGATTACGACGATGTCGACGTTTTTAATTGTAATCGAGGATCGCGCTTACCAGCAGGTATAAGAACACCGCGGCCAGCCACAGGTCGACGACGATAAAGAGGTAATAAAGCTTGCGTTTTTCGGGGTCGCGGCGCGCATCCAGCGTCAGGTACAGAAATAACGCGAGAAACGCGAGTAGCAGGATTACCAGCTGCATCGATCAGCTCTCCTCGGCCGCGAGCCGGGCCGCGGCGATGGCCGTCATGTTCACCAGGCCGCGCACCGTCGTCACCGGCGTCACGATATGCGCCGAGATATTGCAGCCCAGCAGTATCGGCCCGATCGGCACGCCGTCGGCGCTGAGCTTGACCAGGTTCATCGCGATATGCGCCGCGTCGAGGTTTGGCATGACCAGCAGGTTGGCGATGCCGTCGAGATGGGAATTTGGAAACTGCTCGGCCATCGCCTTCGGCGACAACGCGAGGTTGGCCTGCATTTCCCCCTCGACCATCAGTTCCGGGTGAGACCTGGTAATAATCTCCAGGGCCTCGCGCATTTTGCGGGATGATTTGGAGTCATGGCTGCCAAAATTCGAATGCGACAGTAGCGCCGCCTTCGGCGTCAGCCCGAATCGGGCCACTTCTCTCGCCGCAAGAATCGTCATGCTGGCGATCGCTTCGGCCGACGGGTCGGGGGTAACATGCGTATCGGTGATGAACAGCGTGAATTTACTGGTGATGATGACGCTTAAGCCCGAAATCTCGTCGTCCGCGCAGTCGCTTTGCTGCGAAACGCTCAGGATGCGGCCAAGGTGGCGATGAAACCTGCCAATCGTGCCGCAAATCATCGTGTCCGCGAGACCGAGTCTGACCATCATCGCGGCCTGCGTGGTCTTGCTGGCGCGCAGGATTTCGCGCGCTTCCGAAGGCGTCTTGCCGCGGCGCTCGGTGAGCCGGTGAAATTCGCGGCACCAGTCCTCGTTCTCCTGGTAATCCAGCACCTCGAAATCGACGCCGGGTTTGATGGTAAGCGCGTATTCGCGAATGAGATTCTTGATCACCTCTTCGCGTCCGAGGACGATTGGCGTGCACAGTCGGTCCTGCAGGACATTCTGCACCGCCTGCAATACTTTCGAATTTTCGCCCTCGGCAAACACCACGCGCGGCCGGGTCAGTCGCGCCGTATCGAACACCGGTTTCATGATCATGCCGGACCTGAAGACGAACGCGGTCAGTTTCTGCCGATATGCCTCCATGTCTTCGATCGGCCGCTCGGCCACGCCTGAATCCATCGCCGCCTGCGCTACCGCGGGCGCGATCTCGAGAATCAGCCGCTGATCGAAAGGTTTCGGAATCAGGTACTCGGGTCCGAAGGTCAGGGATTCACCGAAATAGGCGTCGGCGACGGTATCGCTGGTGCCGGAACGGGCAAGCCTCGAAATGGCGTCGACGCAGGCGATTTTCATTTCCTGGTTAATCTCGGTCGCGCCCGCGTCGAGCGCGCCGCGAAACAGGAATGGAAAACACAGCACGTTGTTCACCTGGTTGGGGTAATCGGTGCGCCCGGTAGCGATGACCACGTCCGGGCAGACGCGTTTCGCCTCGGCCGGGTCGATCTCCGGCGTCGGGTTGGCGAGCGCGAATACGATCGGCTTCGAGGTCATCGATTCGACCATTTCGGGTTTCAAAACGTTGCCGGCGGAAAGGCCCAGGAAAACATCCGCGCCCGCGATCGCATCGCCGAGCGTACGCAATTCGGTGTCGACGGCAAAAGCCTCCTTGTACTCATCCATCGCGTCCTTGCGCCCCCTGTAGACAACGCCTTTCGAATCGCAGACCAGGATATTGTTGCGGTCGAGTCCCATCGACAGCAATAAATTAAGGCAGGAAAGCGCGGCGGCGCCGGCGCCCGACGTCACCAGCCGGATCTTGCCGATATCCTTGCCCACGACCTCGAGCGCCGACTTCAACGCGGCCGCGACCACGATCGCGGTACCGTGCTGATCGTCGTGAAACACCGGGATCGACATTTTTTCGCGCAAATATTTTTCGACATAGAAACAGTCCGGGGCCTGGATATCCTCGAGGTTGATGCCGCAGAAGGTCGGCTCGAGGCGCTCGATCGTTTCGGACAGCTTGTGCGGGTCCTTCTCGTTGATTTCGATGTCGAACACGTCGATGCCGGCGAAACGCTTGAACAGCACCGCCTTGCCTTCCATCACCGGTTTCGCGGCCATCGCCCCGATATCGCCGAGGCCGAGCACCGCGGTACCGTTGGTAATGACCCCGATCAGGTTGGCGCGCGACGTGTAATCGCGCGCCGCGAGCGGATTCTTTTCGATTTCCAGACAGGGATAGGCGACGCCGGGCGAGTAAGCCAGCGTAAGATCGTGCTGCGACGTGAGCGGCTTGGTCGCCTCGATGCGAAGCTTGCCGGGGGTCGGCAGGCGATGATAGTTTAGTGCCTTTTCGCGGTTTTCGTCTGACATCAAATCTCTCCACTGTGTTGGCCGCAGTATAAGGGGAATCGGACTCACATTTTAAATAAATCGTAATTCCAGGAATAATATTTATTCGCTGGAATGCGCTTCCCGTTATTGCATCCTGCATCATGCCGACGCCATTGAAATCAACCGGGCCGCTCGATATTAACGGGATCGGTTACGAAGTCGACAACGAGCCCCCGCGGACGGGCCGGCATGACGTCATTGGCTAGTACCAATCCATTGCCTTCCCCCGCGTCCCCTGCGTCTCCGCCGCCCCCGCGAGAACCACCCCGGTAGGCTCGGCGCGGCAATGCAGGAAGATCCCCGCGCGGGCGTCGGGACGACCTCAAAGATCATCGTAGCGCTTGTGCTCGCTGCGGCGCTTGCCCGAGCGCTGGCTGACGACGCCGACGATTTCGCCGATTCCCCCGAGCACGATCTCGGGCAGGTCGGGCTTGAGGGCCGCGAGGCGCAGCTCGTCACCGTGCATGATCAACTGCCGGAAAATCATTTCACCGCCGTGGCTGGCGACGACAAAACAGCCCGAAGCAAGCTTGCCGCCGGGATCGACCACGATGATATGGCCGTCGACGAACTCGGGCGCCATGTCGTCGCCGATAACGCGCAGCGCAAAGGGTTCGCTCGCCGCGCAATTACTCAGATCGTTCATGCAACCTCCTGCGCTTTCTTCTGCTGCATGCGCCATAGCTGCGCGTAAAGTCCATCCGCCTCGATCAGGGTCTCGTGGCTGCCCTGCTCCCTGATCCGGCCCTGGTCGAGCACGATGATGCGATCGGCGTCGATCACGGTCGACAGCCGGTGCGCGATCACCAGCGTCGTCTTGTTGCGCGA
>JAOTUD010000374.1 GCA_029864065.1 Gammaproteobacteria bacterium
AATGCCCAGCAACGACAGCATGCGCATCGGCAGCATCCACAACGGCGGTTTCGCGGGAGGGCCGTCCTCGAGCAGCGGGACATGAAGGAATATATACATCAGCAGGTACACGATGGGGACCACGAGGCCGGCCAAGAACGGCAACGGGCTGCGGCGGCGCGATTCGGGTAACTGGCGATTGCACCAGGCGCCGACGCTATACATCCACAGGAACAAGACCAGCATCAGGAACAGCTCCCAGTGACGCAGTTTTAGGAGAAAGGACATGCAACGCCTTCCAGCCAGGTCAAAGCCGGCAATTATAAAGGCGGGTGCCGGTTAACAAAAGCCCGGCATGGCCGGGCTTCAGGCGGCGCTGCTGCGCGACGCGCGTTTGCGTTCGTGTTCGAGCAGCAGCTTCTTGCGAATGCGGATGCTTTTTGGCGTCACCTCGACCAGCTCGTCGTCGTCGATAAATTCCAGGGCCTGCTCTAGCGTCATGCGCACCGGCCGCGTCAGGATCAGGTTTTCGTCGGTGCCGGCGGCGCGGATATTGGTCAGCTGTTTGGCCTTTAGCGGATTGACGATAAGGTCGTTGGCGCGGCTGTGAATGCCGACCACCATGCCCTCGTAAACCGGTTCGGCATGCCCGATCATGAGCTTGCCGCGCTCCTGCAGGTTGAACAGCGCGTAGGCCAGCGCCTTGCCGGTCGCGCTCGATATCAGCACGCCGTTCTGTCGCTGCCCGATGGCGCCGTCGATTTTGGGGCCGTAGTGATCGAATACATGGTAAATAAGGCCGCTGCCGGAGCTCAGCGTCATGAATTCGGCCTGGAATCCGATCAGCCCGCGCGACGGTATCACGTAGTCGATGCGCACCCGTCCGTTACCGTCAGGCAGCATGTCCTTGAGATCCGCCTTGCGCTTGCCGAGCGCCTCCATCACCGCGCCCTGGTTCTGTTCCTCGACGTCGACGGTAAGCTGTTCGTAGGGTTCGCACTGCTCGCCGTCGATTTCGCGAATGATAACCTCGGGACGCGAAACCGATAACTCGAAGCCCTCGCGCCGCATGTTTTCGATGAGGATGCCGAGGTGCAGTTCACCACGCCCGCTGACGCGAAACTTGTCGGCGTCTTCGAGCTGTTCGACGCGCAGCGCGACATTGTGCAGGCATTCGCGCCTGAGCCTTTCGTCGATCTGGCGCGAGGTCAGGAACTTGCCGTCCTGTCCGGAGAATGGTGAGCTGTTGACGCTGAAAGTCATGCTGACCGTGGGTTCGTCTACCGTCAGGGGGGGTAACGCCTCGACATGATTGCGGTCGCACAGGGTGTCGGAAATGAAAATCTGATCGATGCCGGAAAAAACGATGATGTCTCCGGCCAGGGCGGTCTCGACCTCGATGCGACGCAAACCGTCAAAGCCGAACAATTGCATCATGCGGCCGTCGCGGATCTTGCCATCGGCACCGATAATCTTGATTGCGGTATTGCGCGATACCTGGCCTCGGGTGATGCGCCCGATTCCGAGCACGCCCTTGTAGCTATCGTAATCGAGGCTCGATACCTGCAGCTGGAAAGGTCCATCGACCTCGACGTCGGGCGGATTGACGTATTTGATAATGGCGTCGAACAACGGGGTCATGTCGCCGCGGCGTTCCTGGTCATCGAGGCTCGCGTAGCCGTTTAACGCGGAGGCGTAGATCACCGGAAAGTCGAGTTGATGGTCGTTCGCGCCGAGCCGGTCGAAGAGCTCGAACACCTGGTCGATGACCCAGTCGGGACGGGCGCCGTCGCGATCGATCTTGTTGATCACGACGATCGGGGTAAAACCCATCGCGAAGGCCTTTTGCGTGACGAAACGGGTTTGCGGCATCGGGCCTTCCACCGCGTCGACCAGCAGCAACACCGAATCGACCATCGACAGGATGCGCTCGACTTCACCGCCGAAATCGGCGTGCCCGGGGGTATCGACGATATTGATGCGATAATCCTGCCCGTCGGCCGCATGATTCCATTTGATCGCGGTGTTCTTGGACAGAATCGTGATGCCGCGTTCTTTTTCCAGCTCGTTCGAGTCCATGATCCGCTCGCTGGTATCGACACGGCTGTCCAGCGTGCCGGATTGACGCAACAGCTGGTCGACCAGCGTGGTTTTGCCGTGATCGACATGCGCGATGATTGCGATATTACGCAGATTGGTTCGTTGCGTGCTCATAGGGAATAACCGGGGAAGGTTCTGGCGCGCGATTATAACCATGTGGCGTTTTTCCACAAGGACTAAGTCCATCCCCGCGCAAGCCTGCGCGGCCCGCTCGCGCCCGGCATGACGAGCCCTGAGTCATCCCCGCGCAAGGCCCCCCGGCCTCCGAGCCGGGGCGGGGATCTTGCACCGCCGAGACGGTGGCCGTACCGGTGGTTTACTCCAGGCCCTTGACGATTTCGAGTATGGCCTGCGCGTGGCCCTTGGCCTTGACCTTGTAGTCGACATGCACCAGCTTGCCCTGCTTGTCGATGACGAAGGTGGAACGGCCGATGCCCATATACTCCTTGCCCATGAATTTGCGCAGGCCCCAGGTGCCGTAGAGTTCACAAAGTTCGCCGTCGGTATCGGCAAGCAGCTCGACCTTGAGGCCGTACTTATCGATAAATTTCTGATGCCTGGCGCAGCTATCCTTGCTGACGCCGAGCACGACGGTGTCGGCAGCGGCGAATTCTTCGACCAGCCCGGTGAATTCGTTGGCTTCGATGGTGCAGCCGGGGGTGTCGTCCTTCGGATAAAAGTAGAGCACGACGTTCCTGTCGCCGTGGTACTGCGCGAGGCTGACGTTTTCGCCGTCCTGGTTGATCGACGTGAAATCCGGGGCTGTCTGATTGGGTGCTAGCATGACGTTGTTCCGTTACAAAAAACGCATGATAGAAGAGGGGACCCGAAACATCAAAGCACTGATGTTAGGATTTATTACAGATTCGGCGACTATTGCGCCGGTTACTCGAGGTAGCTTGCGGCGTTCGTCTGGTACATCGTGGCCTCGGCGGTCACGTCGGGCACGTCGGACAGGTAGAAGTCGACCTCGACCGCATCGAAACCGGACAGCGCCAGCGGCTTGGTAACCTTGCATTCGGTCGCTTCGCGGTACCCGGCCGCGTCTATCCAGCAGTCGAAATGTTCCTCCGCGAGCACTTCGCCGGCGGCATTCAGAAACCTGACGCGCGCGTTGAACAGCGCGACTTCCAACGGACTGGCGTTGGAAAACATGACGTTGATGACCCCGTGGCCCTTGCCGTCGGTGAGGATGTTCATGTATCCGTAGGCGTTCTCGACCTGACCCAGGCCGCGGTGCTGCATGCGGGCATCGGTATGAAACTCGTACGGGTAGGAAACGGCCGAAGCCGGATTGGTAATCAGCAACGCCGCAGCAAGCAGCAATGCCGCGGTCAGGATCTGACGATACCTTTTCATGATTTTCTCCTCGTTTTCACATGGTTTTGCCTGCATAAACCGTTTTATACCGAGCCGCTGTGAAAAATCGGTGAAAAGTGGGGAATTCGGTTTCGGTAACGGCGTCATTCGGCAAGAATTCAGTCAGTTACCTCCATCTGCTAGAATTGGCGCGAATGTATACCTTCGATTCCGCCTGCGGCCCGGATATGGTTGACGACAACGCCAGAAACCGGGCGCTGGAGATTCGCAGGCTGCCCCCTTCGATGCTGCACGCGAGCCTGCCCCTGGAGTTACTCGCCGAGGAAGCCTGTTTTAACGCGGTTGCGCGCTCGGGCATGTCGCTGCGTTTCGTGCCCGCGTCTTTGCGCGGCCTGCCGGTCTGCACCCGCGCGGTGCAAAACCACCCGTCCGCGATCGCCTTCACGCCCGCCCGTTTTCGGGACCAGATCAGGCAGCTGCAACATATCGATTTCGACTGATCCGCGGGTTTCGGGGCAGCGCGGGCGATGCCATACCGAGTTCATCGGTAATATCCGCTCAGCGCCGTGTAGAAGAGGTAGGCGCCGAGCAGCAGCAATGCCGCGAAAAATATTATCCTGA